>NZ_QPFC01000696.1:0-2232 GCF_003427465.1 Nocardiopsis sp. TNDT3
CGCCCGGCGTCCGCCCGCCGCCGCGGCCAGGCCCACGCCCGTCGCGGTCAGCCCCGCGGCGACCGTCAGGGCCTCGCCGGGGCGCACCGCTCCCGAGGGGATGGGGCGTTCGGGGCGCTCGACCGCGTCCACCTCCCGGTCGGCGTAGTCGTTGAGGGCCATGCCCGCCCAGTACAGGCACACCGAGGCGGCGGGCAGCGCCCATGCCCCGGGGCCGCGCAGGCCCCCCGCCGCCGCGGCACCGGCCAGCGTGTCGCCGGGAACGCTCAGCGCCGCGGGCAGGCGCACCAGCCTCGCCAGGTCGCGCGCTCTCACTCGGCCTCCTCCTCCGGTGCCGCGCACCAGGACGTCAGGGCCCGCCACTGTTCGGCGAGGCCGTGTTCGCGGGTGCCCACGGGGTCCTTGAAGAAGAACGCCAGCTCCGGCACGGGGCCCACCCGGCCCCGCCGGTGGGCGTGGGCGGTCAGCCGCGCCAGGTCCAGCACCAGGGGCGCGGCCAGCGCGGAGTCGTAGCCCGACCAGGTGAACTGCAGGGTCATCCGCGCCCCCAGGAACCCCTCGAACGAGACGTGGTCCCAGGCGACCTTGGCGTCGCCCAGGTCCGGGACGTAGTCGATGTGCAGGGGCCCGTCCGGGCCGTGGCCCAGCATGTGCTCCAGACCCCGCGCCTTGGACGCGAGTTTGCTCTCGGCGTTGGCCGGGTCGGCCAGGGTGGCGCCGTCGCCGCCGCCGAGCAGGTTGAGCGAGGACCACGAGCGCACGTGCAGCGCCCGGGCGGCGAACATCGGCGCGAGCGCGCTCTTGACCAGGGTCTCCCCGGTCTTGCCGTCGCACCCGGCCCACGGCACGACCGAGCGCTCGACGAGCCGCGCCAGGGCGGGCAGCCGGGGCCCGGTATTGGGCGTGAACTCCACGAACGCGCAGCCCGCCCGCAGGGCCGCGTAGGCGTACGCGGAGCTGGCCGGGATCCGCGCGGTCCCGGCGTCCAGGGCCGCCTCCAGGGCGTCGGCGTCGGTGTGCTCGGCGTGCGGTTCGGGCCGGGGCTCGGTGCTGGACAGGTCCACCACCACGACGCGTTCGAGCGCCTCCCGTTCGGCGAACTCGCGCAGGTCCGCCTCCAGGCGGTCCACGTCGCGGCGCCCCACCCCGGTGGTGGCGGCGGCGTGCAGGCCCCGGCGCAGACGGTGCTCGGTCCGGTCCAGTTCGTCGGCGAAGGCCGGCGGCAGGTGCGCGGGCAGCACCCCCGCCCGGGCAAGCCGCTCGGCGTTCTTGCACAGGCGTATCTCGGAGACGTCGTGGCCGCCGAAGACCAGGTCGCCGATCCCGGGCAGGCGCGCCGGGGCGAACTCGGGGCGCTCGGTCACGCACCCCGTCCGCCCCGACGCCCCGGACCGCACCGCCAGGGCTCCCAGGACGGCGGTGGTCGCCACCGACCCCCGCGCCCCGATCAGCCATACTCCGACTCGCGTCAACGCATGCTCCCCTCTGCGTGCCTCCGGGTGTTCCGGAACCGGGTGGTCACTGGTCACTGGTCACTGGTCGCCGCTGTCGCCGCCGCCCTCGCCGGGCTCGGCCCCGTCGGGTCCCAGGGCGCCGCTGCCGGGCGCCGCGGGCAGGTACAGGTGGACGTGGCCGTGGCCGGACTCGACGCTGACCATGTCCAGTTGGGTGGCCGCCACCGACCAGCCGCGCACCGCCTGGGTGCGCAGGTCGCCGGCCAGCTCCAGCAGTTCCGCCCGCTGTCCGTCCTGGGCGCGCTCGGCGTTGGAGTAGGCGACCACCGCCGACCCCAGCAGGTCCACGGCGTTGGACAGCCCCGCGTGCGCGACGTTGTGGCCGCTGCTGCCGGAGGGGGCGTCCTCGAAGTGGACCGCCGCCTCCTGGACGGTCTCCAGCCAGGAGTCGACCTCCCCGGCGTCGGGGGCCTCCCCGGCGGGGGTGGAGCCGTCGGGCGGCACGGCCGCGTCCAGGCTCTCCACCACGGGCACCAGCTGCCCGTGCGCGGCGGTGGTGCGTTCGACGAGCTGGTCGACCTGCGCGCGGTCGCGCTGCTGCGCGGAGGCCTGGAGTTCGGCGACTCGCGCCGGGTCGGGGGCGGTGTGGTCGTCACCGGTGAAGGTGAGGACGAGGACGCCGACGAGGGCGGCGACCACCAGGAGGGATCCGGCGGTCAGCCACCAGGTGAGCCTGGGCGGGGGAGCCTGCGTCCCGCGGGACGGGTCGGGGGAGGAG
>NZ_QPFC01000697.1:0-2793 GCF_003427465.1 Nocardiopsis sp. TNDT3
CCGCCGGAACCGCGGGCGTCGCCGCGGCCGCCGTCAGCTACGTCGGCGGCGGGACGTGGTACCACGGGCTCACCTCCTCGGTCGTGTACTCCGACTACTTCCACGGGACGCGCTGCCACGGCTCCACGGCGGTGGGCAGGTACACCGTCACCTCCGCCGCGTACCTGCCGGGGTACACCTCCCGGGCGTCGGCCCCCCGCGCCCTGTCCAACAACGAGAGCTACTGGCGGCACTGCGGGTAGCCGACCGCGACGGACCCGCTGACGCCCCCCGTCAGCGGGCCGCCCCCGTGTCCGCGACCGCTCCAGGAGACCATGCCCAACCGGACCATCGCCTTCGCCCACACCGCGTTCCCGCTGCTGGCCGCGCTCATCGCCGCGCTGCTGCTGGCCACGTGGGAGTTGACGATCCCCACCGCGCAGCACTCGGCGGTGGTGTGGATCGTCGGGGACGAGGGCACCTCCGACAGCGCCCGGGTCGCGGAGACCGTCGAACGCGTCGCCGCCGAGCAGGGCGTGGCGATCGGCTTCACCGCCCCGGACGTGCGCACCCCCGAGTCGCTGTCGCACCTGTACTTGGCCGTGGGCGACCCCGACTCCCGGTACGCCGACTGGCTCACCGAGGGCTACCCGTCCTTCAACCCGGCCACGGAGCTGCGCGTCCATCCCGTCGAGGCGCTCGCCGAACGCAGCCCGCGCGGCTACTACCTGGTCTTCGGCCCGCCCGAGAACGCGCGGGTGCTCACCGAGGCGCTCGCCGAGCACGGCCTGCGCCCGGACGAGGGCGGCAGCCAGGCGCGGCTGTGGCAGTCCTTCCTCGGCGGCCCGCTGTTCAACGTCCTGGCCCTGGCGCTGCTGGCGGGTGTGACCGCGGTCGGCGCGGGGGTGCTGCTCGGCTCCCGGGACTACGCCGTCCAGCGGCTGCTGGGAAGCTCCTACGGGCGGATCCTGCTGCGCGACCTGGGCCGGGTCGCCCGGCTGTGGGGCGCGGCCCTGCCCGGCGCCGCCCTGGTCGCCCTGGCCTGCCTGGGCCTCTACAACGACTGGAACCAGCTCGGTTTCTTCGCCCTGGTCGCCCTGGTGTTCGCGGGGGTCTTCGCCGCCGTGGCGGTGGCCGTGCACGCCGCGGTGCTCGGGTTGGTGCACACCACCGCGATCCTGCCCGCGCTCAAGGGCCGCATCCCCGTGCGCGCCGCCCAGGTGGGCGCCTACCTGGTGCGCGTGCCCGTGCTGCTCCTGGTGCTCGCCGTCCTGGGGTCGGTCGTCCACCTGGCGCAGACCACCCGGGAGCAGCGGGCCTCGCTGGAGGCCTTCGCCCGGACCGGCCGGACCTCGCACGTCGCCCTCAACGGCAGCGTCGGCATGGAGGACTCCGAGGCCGCCGACTCCCTCCTCGGCCCCTGGCTGCGCCGGGCCGACCGGGAGGGCCGGGTCGTCATCGCCGACCAGCACGCGCCCGAGTCCGTCGTGCCGGTCGGGTCCGGGCGACCCGGGTTCGACGTGCTCGTGGTCAACGACACCTACCTGGAGAAGCAGGAGATCGTGTCCCCCTCGGGCGAGCGCTACGGCCCCGCCGCCTCCGAGGAGCGGGTCCGGGTCCTGCTCCCGCCGGCGCACGCCTCCCACCGCGGGGAGATCGAGCGGGCGATGCCGGACTGGCTCCGCCTCCAGAACGGCGGTGGGGAGTCCGGGACCGACGTCGAGATCCTGCCCGCGGCCGACGGCCAGACGGTGTTCACCTACGGGTCGCGGGCCCCCTTCGCCCAGCAGGAACCGCCCTTCCTGCGCGACCCGGTGGTCATCGCCCTGCCCAACGGTTCCGTGCTCTCCGACAGCGCCTACGTCACCTACATGACCCACGAGGCCGTGCTGTTCCCCGATCCGGGTGTGGTGGAGCGGGCGCGGGAGGCCGATCCGCGGATGGCCGAGTACGTCAACGCGGTCCAGCCGATCCTCAACAAGGCGGCCGGGGCCCACGCCGCCGACCTGAACCTGCTGCGGATCGAGGCGTTCAACCTGGTCGCCGGAACCGCCCTGCTGCTGTTGACCGGCATCGCCTCGTGCGTCATCCACGCGCGCACCCGGGCCCAGACCGTCTTCGCCCGGCACATCAGCGGGTGGGGGTTCCTCGCCACGCACCGGCGGTTCCTGGCCGTCGAGGCGGGGATCTCGCTGGGCTTCGCGGGCTGGGCCGCGTGGAACTCGCTCACCACGCTGCGGGCGCTGAGCGACCCCGCCAGGATGCTGCCGCCCGAGCTGGTGCCAACCACCGGGCTCGAACCCCTCTACGCCGCGGCCATCGCGGCGACCGGACTCGCCCTGACCCTGGGCGCGCTCGCCTTCTTCCACCGCCGTATCGTCCGCGAGGGCTCCTCGCAGGCCTGATGACCCCCGGGAGGCAGCATGATCACCGTCGAGAAGCTCACCAAGTCCTTCGGCTCCCGCGTGCTGTGGCGGGACCTGGAGCTGACCGTGGAGGCCGGGCGGATGCTGGCCCTGGTGGGCGCCAGCGGCTCGGGAAAGACCACCCTGCTCAACTGCATGGGGCTGCTGGAGAGGCCCAGCGCGGGCCGGATCCTCTTCGAGGGCACCGACATCACCCGTCTGGGGCCGGGCGGGCAGCGGCGCTTCCGCGCCGACAGGCTCGGCTACCTGTTCCAGAACTACGCCCTGGTGGAGAGCGTGTCCGTCCGGGCCAACCTCGACATCGTCAAGCGGTACGGCACCAGGTCGCGCCAGGCCGCGGCGCTGGAGCGGGTGGGCCTGGCGGGACGGGAGCAGGAGAAGGTGCACC
>NZ_QPFC01000698.1:0-2326 GCF_003427465.1 Nocardiopsis sp. TNDT3
CCCCGTGGACGGGGGCGGGAGCCGACGGCGTGCGCTCACGGTGAGGGGGCGCGCTCCCGCCCGGCCCGGTCCGCGCCCCGGTCGCGCAGGGCGCGGGCCAGGCCGCGCAGGTGCGGCACGAGATCGTGGGGGGTGAGCGGAGCGCCGTTCGCGGCGGGGACGGACGTCTCGCGCCCTGGCGGCGCGATCGTCTCGGACGTGTGCGGGGCCATCGGGGAACCTTTCCGTACCGGGGCGGTGTGCGTGCACCCAGCTCTCTCGGACAGCGCCGCGCGCCCGGGCGGCGGGCCCACGGGAGGAGGCCGCCGGGCCCCGGGAGCGGCGCCGTCCGGCCGGGGCGGGGCGCGGCCCCGCGGACCCGGGCTGGTATCGCTTGGTACCGGTGCGTCGTGCGGCACCGTCCGAGAGAGGTCAGCAGGCGCCGCACGGCGGCGCCGCGTTCCCGCACGTCCCGCCGATGGAGGAGCCCGACACGGTGACCTTCGCCCCCGAGCAGCACCGGCCCCCCGGTGCCCCGACGCGACCGGGGGGAACACCGTCCAGCGGTGTGGTGGTCGGTGTCGACCTGCGCGGCATCCAGGCCTACGTGTACAGCGGCCGGCGCATCCTGGACGCGGTGGGGCGCGCCGCCCTCGTCGCGGAGCTGACCGACACATCCGACGCCGAGCACGGGATCGCCGACCTCGTACCGCCGGACTGCGTGGTGCTGCGCGACGCCGGAGGGGCGCTCACCGCGGTCTTCCCCGACGCGGCCTCGGCGCGCGGGTTCACCGCCCTCTACACCCGCAGGCTGCGCGACCGCGCCGCGGACCTGACCCCCGTGGTGGCGCACGTGGCCTACGGTCCCGGGGCCGGGCACGAGGCCGGGGGACCGGGCGGCGCCGCCCCGGAGCACACGGGCACGACCGGATCCCCGGGGCCCGACCGCGCGCCGGGCGCCGACACGACGGCGGCCGCCGGGGTGGACGAGGCGTTGGCCCTGCTCCCGGCGCGGCTGCGCGAGGCGCGGCGGCACATGTCGGCCCTGCACACCCCCGCGCACGGGTACGGGATCACCGCCGTGTGCTCGGTCAGCGGAGGCCCCGCCGAGTCGGTGGACAGCAGCCGCGTCCAGGACGACCACCCCGACGTGCACGAGAGGGTGGCCGCCGACGTCGCCCGGGCCCGGGGGATCGGCCGACGCTGGCACCGCGCCCACAGCTCCGACTGGCTGGCCGGTGCCGTCACCGCCGCCGGAGCCCCCGCCCTGACGCTGCCGATGGAGGTGGACCGCCTGGGCCGCGACCACGGCGGCCTCAGCCGCGTCGCGGTCGTCCACATCGACGTCAACGGCCTGGGCGCCCTCCTGGGCGCGTACCGCGAACGCGCGGGGGACCCGGCCGTGCCGGGTTCGGGCGCCTTCGCCCAGCGCCGCCTGTCCACCCGCATCGCCGGGCTCACCGAGGGGCTGGCCCGTGTCCTCGTGCGCGCGGTGGCGGCCACCGTCCACGCCGGACCCGGCCAGCGGCCCCTCATTCCGGGAACCGGCGCCGCCGCGCCGATCACCCTGCACCACGAGCCGCCCGGTCCCGTGTCCCTGCCGGTCCGCCCCGTCGTGGTCGCCGGGGACGACCTGACCGTGCTGTGCGACGCCCGGATCGCCCTCAGCCTGGTGCGCTACGCCCTCGACTGGCTGGACGCCGACCCCGAGCGCGTCGGCGACGACCGCGACCCCCGGGTGGGCCTGCACCGCGCGCTCGCCGAGGCCCACGGCGACCGCCCCGGCGGCGGGCGCGCCGTCGTCGCGCCGGACGGCGCGGCGCACACCACGTTCGTGCCCACGGTGGGGGTGGGCGTGGCCGTGCAGCCGGTGGGCGCTCCGTTGTCGCTGGGCTACGACCTGTGCGAGGCGATGTGCCGCCGCGCCAAGGAGCACCGCCTCCAGACCGCCGAGGCCGACCCCGGAGCGGGCGACGAGCACGCCGTGGCCTGGACGACGCGCCTCGACGGCGTCGGACGGGTGCTGCGCCGCCTGGACCGGGCCCGCCGGGCGCCGGTGCCGCGGACCGCCCTGCCCCTGACCGGAACCGGGTTCGCCCGCTTCCTGGACCGGTACCTGTCCGCGACCGCGCCGGGCAGCCTGCTCGCCGACGGGGACACCCGCCAGCGGGGCTGGCTGGTCTCCGCGCTGGTGCCCCTGTTGGAGTCGGGCGCCGACCCGGAGCCCGAACTCGCCCGACGCGCCCACGCGACGGGCGGGCCCGTCGACCTGCCCCGAGGCTGGACGCCCGGCGGCCTGCTCGACGCGGTCGAGGTGATGGACCTGCACCTGGACCCCGGGCTGGCG
>NZ_QPFC01000699.1:0-2777 GCF_003427465.1 Nocardiopsis sp. TNDT3
CACCCACCCATCCGTCACCGTCCAACAGTTCGAGCCCATCGCCCTGGCTGCCGAGCGCGAGGACGTCAAACTCGAATACGTCAACGGAAAGATCTGGGCCGAAGGCGTGACCGACGGGGACCACAACAGCATCCTGACGTGGCTGTTCCGCCAGTTCATGGCACACCGGCCCGACCTGGACCTCACACAGGGCCAAGGCCTGAAGGTCGACACCTACCGCAACGGACGCGCCCGCCCCGACGGCATCCTGACACCGGTCGGCTACTTCGACGGCCAAGGCGAATGGGCCGAGCCCGACGGGGTTCTCGCCGTCATCGAGGTGACCTCCTGGGACGCCGACACGCACGCCCGCGACCGGGTCGAGAAGCCCGCTGCCTACGCCGCCACCGAAATCCCCGCCTACCTGTTGGTCGACCGTGACGTGAACGCCGTGGTGGTGCACTCCCGTCCCGAACACGGTGAGTACCAGGACCGGTCAAGGCACGTCTACGGCGACAGGGTCGAGATCCCCGGCACCGGGATCATCCTGGACACCGACGAGCTGAAGAGCCGGTTCGCCCGCTGACGCGGCCCGCGCGCACCGGTAGCGACGGCCGCGACCGTCCCACGGTCTCCCCTCACCCCAGGGCGGTCACCCAGGCGAACGCGGCGGTCACGTCGTGGACGGTGGGCACGCCGGTCGGACCCGGCGGGCGCCGCACCACCACGACCGGAACGCCCAGCAGCCCGGCCGCCTCCATCTTGGGCCGGGTGTAGGCGCCGCCGGAGTCCTTGGTGACCAGCACGTCCGCGCGGTGCCCGCCCATCAGGTCCAGTTCGCCGTCGAGGGTGTACGGCCCCCGGCTGGTCAGCAGGGACCACGTGCCGGGCAGCGCGAGTTCGGGGACGTCCACCACCCGGGCCAGGACCGCCCGCCGCTCCAGCCTCGGCACGAAGCGGGCGAGCTCCTGGCGGCCCACCGTGAGGAAGGGCCGCTCCCCGAGCTCCGCGGCCCGCTCCGCCGCCTCCTCGTGGGTGGCGGCGTACCGCCAGGCCGGGTCGGGGTCCCAGCCCGGCCGCTCCAGCCGCAGCAGGGGAAGGTCCGTGCAGGCGGCCGCCGCGTTGGCGGTCATGCCCAGGGCGAAGGGGTGGGTGGCGTCCACGACCGCGTCGTAGGAGGCCAGCGCCGCGCGCAGGCCCGGCACTCCCCCGAAGCCGCCGATCCGGACCCGGCCCACCGGCAGGCGGGGCCGGGCCACCCGCCCGGCCAGCGACGTGGTCACGTCCACGCCCGCCTCGACCAGGAGGGCGGCCAGCTCACGGGCCTCGGACGTTCCCCCCAAGAGCAGCAGCCTCACCGGGACACCTCCGCCCCGGGCCCGCGCCGCGGACGTGCGGCGGGCGGGGCCCCCGGGGCCAGCGCGGGCAGACCCGCCGGGGCGCCCTCGCGGGCCAGGGCCAGCAGGGCGTCCACGTCCAGGTGCTCCTCCGCCAGGTCGGCGAGCAGGTCCAGGCGCCGCTCCCGGGCAGCGGCGAAGCGCACCCCGGAGGGCGCGCAGCCCAGTGCCTCGGTCAGGAAGGCGGCGCGGAAGGCGTCGCCCTCCAGGCTGCCGTGCCACATGGTGCCGAAGACGTTGCCCGCGCGGGCGCCGCCCGGGAACTCCTCCGCTCCGCCGCCGACCGTGACCCGGCCGTGGTGGATCTCGTAGCCGTGCGCGGGTGCCCCGAGCGCCTTCCCCGAGGGCAGGCGCAGGGTCTTGTCCGCGGTGAAGTCGGTCCGGGCGTCGAGCAGCCCGAGGCCGTCCGCGCGCGCCCTGGGTTCGGCCTCGACCCCGTCGGCGTCGGTGACGGTGCGGCCGAGCATCTGGAACCCGCCGCAGATCCCCAGCAGCGGCCGACCGCGCCGGGCGTGCTCGACGATCGCCCGGTCGAGCCCGCGGGAGCGCAGCCAGGCCAGGTCGGCCAGGGTGGAGCGGGTGCCGGGCAGGACGACCAGGTCGGCGTCGGCCACGTCGCGCGGGCCGGAGGCGAAGACGACGTCCAGGCCCGGTTCCAGCCCGAGGGCGTCCACGTCGGTGAAGTTGCTGATCCGGGGCAGGCGCACCACGGCCACCCTCAGCCCCGCTCCCCCGCGCGTGCGGCGGCCCTCCAGGTCCAGGGCGTCCTCGGAGTCCAGCCACAGCCCCGGGTCCCACGGCAGGGTGCCGTAGACCCGGCGGCCGGTGAGCCGTTCGAGGTCCTCCAGGCCGGGCCGCAGCAGTCCGGGGTCCCCGCGGAACTTGTTGACCACGAAGCCCGCGACCAGCTCCTGGTCGGCGGGCTCCAGCAGGCCCACCGTGCCGTACATCGCGGCGAAGACGCCGCCCCGGTCGATGTCACCGACCACCACCACGGGCAGGCCCGCGTGCCGGGCCAGGCCCATGTTGACGTAGTCGCCCGCCCGCAGGTTGATCTCGGCGGGGCTGCCCGCGCCCTCGGCGACGACGACGTCGTGGCGGGAGGCGAGGTCGTCGTAGGCGGCGTGCGCGGCCTGGGCCAGGTGGCGGCGGCCCGCCTCCCAGTCGGCCGAGGAGACGTCCCCGGCGGGGTGGCCGAGCAGGACGGCGTGGCTGCGCCGGTCGGTGCCCGGTTTGAGGAGCACCGGGTTCATGGCGGGCTCGGGCACGGCGCGGGCCGCCAGGGCCTGCACCCACTGGGCGCGGCCGATCTCCGCCGGGCGGCCGTCGGGGCCGTGGCAGACCATGGAGTTGTTGGACATGTTCTGCGCCTTGTAGGGGGCGACCCGCGCGCCGCGGCGC
>NZ_QPFC01000700.1:0-4971 GCF_003427465.1 Nocardiopsis sp. TNDT3
GGCGCAGCCCGCGCAGGACCGCCGCCGTGTCCAGGGCGGCCAGCGCGGCCTCGGCGCCCTTGTCCTCGGCGCTCCCCGGCAGACCGGCGCGGTCGAGCGCCTGTTCCAGGGTGTCACAGGTGAGCACGCCGTTGCCCACGGGGGTGGAATGGCGCAGCGCCACCTCGGTCAGGCCGTGGGTGACCGACTGGCACACGTAGTCGAAGTGCGGGGTGCCCCCGCGGATGACCGCGCCCAGGGCGATCACGGCGTCGTGCTTGCGGGCCAGCTCCTGGGCGACCACCGGGATCTCGACCGCTCCGGCCACCTCCACCACGACGGGCTCGGCCGCGCCCGAGGACGCCACCACCTCCAGCGCCCTGGTGAGCATCGGCTGGACCACACCCGCGTTCCAACGGGTCACGACGATGCCCACCGACATCCCCGAGGCGTCGACACCACTGCTGTCGGGGCGTCCTTCACCACTCATGGGCTCCTGCTTCCTCTCCGAACGAAGTGTGCGGCCCCGGACCACCGCCGGGGCGGGCGCCGCCCCGGCCTTCCGGGGCGCCGCGCGCGGGGCGGCCGGTCGGCCGCGCCGCAGGGCCGGGGTCAGCGGACGACGCCGGTCAGGTCGTGGCCCATGCGGTCGCGCTTGGTGCGCAGGTAGTCGATGTTGTCCTCGGTGACGAAGGAGGGCATCGCCACCCGCTCCTTGACCCGCACCCCGTGCTGCTCCAGTCCCTCGGCCTTGGCGGGGTTGTTGGTCAGCAGCCGCACCGACGACACCCCCAGGTCGGCCAGGATCTGCGCCCCGGCGCCGAACTCGCGCGCGTCGGCGGGCAGGCCCAGGCGCAGGTTGGCGTCCACGGTGTCCGCCCCCTGGTCCTGGAGGCTGTAGGCGCTCAGCTTGTGCAGCAGACCGATCCCCCGGCCCTCGTGGCCGCCAAGGTAGACGAGCACCCCGCGCCCCTCCTCGGCGATGTCGGCCATGGCGGCGTCCAGCTGGGCGCCGCAGTCGCAGCGGTGGGAGCCGAACGCGTCGCCGGTGAGGCACTCCGAGTGCAGGCGCGCCAGGACGTCGGTGCCGTCGGTCAGGTCCCCGTACACCAGCGCGACGTGCTCGGCGCCGTCGGCGGTACCCCGGTACCCGACCGCGCGCCACTGGCCGTACCTGTTGGGCAGGCGCGTCTGGACCGCGCGGGAGACCAGCGGCGGGTGGGCCTCGGCCTCGGTGAGCGCCTCCCCCAGCGCCTCGCGGTAGGCGGCGAGCTGCTCGACCGAGACCAGCTTGAGGCCGTGCTCGTCGGCGAACGCGCGCAGCTGGGGCAGACGGGCCATGGTGCCGTCGTCGTTGACGACCTCGGCGAGCACGCCCGCGGGACGCAGACCGGCCAGGCGGGCGAAGTCGACGGAGGCCTCGGTGTGGCCGCGCCGGGCCAGCACGCCGCCCGGGCGGGCGCGCAGCGGCAGGACGTGGCCGGGGCGCACGAAGTCGGCGGGGCCGCTGCCCTCCGCGGCCAGCAGGCGGATGGTGCGGGCCCGGTCGGCGGCGGAGATCCCCGTGGTGACGCCCTCGCGCGCGTCCACGGTGACCGTGTAGGCGGTGCGCAGGCTCTCCTCGTTGCGCGCGGTCATCAGCGGCAGGTCGAGGCGGTCCAGGTCCCCGCCCTCGAGGGGGACGCACACCACACCGGAGGTGTAGCGGATCATGAACGCCAGGAGTTCGGGCGTGGCGAGCTCGGCGGCGAAGATGATGTCGCCCTCGTTCTCGCGGTCCTCGTCGTCCACCACCACGATGGCCCGCCCCGCGGCGAACTCGGCGACGGCCTCCTCGATCGGGTCGAGGACGACGGCCTGGTCGATCGGTGTCGTGGCCGGGGTGGGTTCGGTGACGGTCATGGCCGCTCCCTGGGATGGATCGTGGATGTGGGTGCTGGGGCGGGCGGCGGCCCGCCCGCGCGGGTCCGCTCCCTCGTGCCGTGCGCGGGCGCTCACGCCCGCGGGCGGACCGCCGCCACGGCGGTGATGCGCTCGACGTACTTGGCGATGACGTCCACCTCGATGTTCACGGTGGCACCGGTGGCCAGTCCGCCCAGAGTGGTCGCCCGCAGGGTCTCGGGGATGAGGCTGACCTCGAAGAACTCATCCTCGGCGCCGGGCTCGCTGACCGCGGAGACGGTGAGGCTGGTGCCGTCGACGGTGATCGAGCCCTTCTCGACCACGTACGGCGACAGGTGGGCGGGCAGCCCGAAACGCAGAACGTCCCAGTTGTCGCCGGGATTCCGGGAGAGCAGGGCGGCGGTGCCGTCGACGTGGCCCTGGACGATGTGCCCGCCCAGGCGGCCGTCGGCGCGGGCGGCGCGTTCGAGGTTGACGGGGGAGCCCGGAGTCAGGCCGCCGAGGCTGGAGCGGTCCAGCGACTCCTTCATGACGTCGGCGGTGAAGGTGCCCTCGCCCCGGTCGACGACGGTCAGGCACACACCGTTGACCGCGATGGAGTCGCCGTGTGCGGCGTCCGAGC
This sequence comes from Nocardiopsis sp. TNDT3, assembly GCF_003427465.1. NCBI lineage: Bacteria > Bacillati > Actinomycetota > Actinomycetes > Streptosporangiales > Nocardiopsidaceae > Nocardiopsis > Nocardiopsis sp. TNDT3. The sequence goes on from NZ_QPFC01000700.1 coordinate 2,504, forward strand.
TGACCAGGGGACCCCGGACGGTGAGCAGTACGGCCTCGCCCGTGGTGCCCGCGGCCTGGATGGAGACGACCTCGCCGAGTTCCTCGACGATTCCGGTGAACACGCCCTTGCCTTCCCTTCGCCTGGTGGCTCCGGGGTGAGGGGACGCGTGGAGAAGGGTCCACGAACAGGACGGCACCGGGGCCGCGCGTCAGCGGACGCGGGCGGCGAGGGGCCGTCCCGACACGTACTGCCTCCCATCCGGACTTTCACCGTCGGTACCGGAATTCCACCGGTTCAACCGGCCGATGGACTCGGCCGGGTCGCGGACTGTCACCGCCGGTTCGGAATTACACCGACCCCGGAGCACGTGTTGAACTTGCTGGTAGGGATCCTAACCCCTCGTCAACAGGCGCGCCTAGCCGGTGTGACGCGAATCATCGGGCCCCGCCGGCGTCGGCGCGGACGGCGCGCGCCCGGTCGGGCGGCCCCGGCGGGCGTGTCGCCGCGACCGCGCGTCCCGCCCGCTCAGGAGGTCTCGGCCGCGGCCCCGGGCCGGGTGGCCAGGCCGCTGCGGACGAAGGCCTCCGGGGCCAGGAAGGAGGCCCAGAAGGTGATAGCGCCGTAGGCGGCGAAGGACACGGCGGCGTCGGCGAGCCCGCCCAGGTGGCCGAAGAGCACGCTCACGAACACCTGCACCAGCACGATCACCGAGACCCCCAGGACGAAACGGGCGGCCCGGGAGGCCAGGGTGCCCGCGGCGCTGTACCATCCGCGCCGGGCGAGCAGGGTGAAGCCCACCAGCCCGCCCAGCAGTGTCCCGGCCACGGTGTACAGGCCGGTGAGGGTTTCGGCGGCCGGGTCGGCGGGGACCGCGCCGATCCACTCCTGGGGGACCGTCCAGTCACCGCGCACCAGCAGCTGCCACAGGGTGGCCGCCAGGCAGGGCAGCAGGGCGACGGCCAGGGCGTAGCCCACCCAGCGGGCCGTGCCCAGCCCCAGCCACCAGGCGGTGACGCGATCCTCCCAGCGCAGGACCACCCACAGCAGGGCGGCGCCCAGCACCAGCCCGGCCACGACGTCGCTGATGAAGTGGGCGCCCAGGTAGACCCGCGAGAGCGAGACGAGCGCGATGACCGCGACCGCCGCCCACAGCACGGCGCGGCGGCCGGACCTGATGCCGAGGTAGCCCCAGGTGACGGTGGCGCCCTGGGTGTGCCCGGAGGGGATCCCGAAGCTGTCCGAACTCGTGTGGGCCGTGACGCGGGCGTCGAACCAGGGCGGCCGGGCCCCGTAGAGCAGGGACTTGAACAGCTGGTTGACCACGCCTGAGCAGGCCACCACGACGAACAGGCGCGCCCCCAGGCCGGGGTTGACGCACCAGAAGACCAGGGTGAGGGCGAGGATGACGAGCGTGTGGGAACCCAGGTGGGTGACCAGGCCCAGCGGGTAGGCGAGCCAGTCCCCCAGGCCCTGGAGCCAGAGGATGGGGGCGGTCTCCGCCTCCCACAGCGCGTCCGTGGCCAGGTGCTCGGCGGTCCAAGCGTTCAACGCGTACTCCCAGGGGTCCGCGCCTGGCAACGCGCTCACGCCGCGCCGCTCCCCCGCGCGCGCGAAGGCGGAGGGGAAGACGGAGCCGCGACCAAGCGAGATTCACGACTACGAGTCGCACAGCTTAGGGGGAGACGCCGGATGGGGCCAGCGAAGGGCGGAACCGTGTCGCGATCGTTGCGCAGACGGACGTTCGGTTGCGGGGGGTCGGGGCTTCGGGCTCAGGACCTGGCGGCGGCCCCGGTGGCGAGGGCGCGCAGGGATTCCACGGCCTTGGCCGGGTCCTGGGCCCCGTAGACGGCCGACCCGGCGACGAAGACGTCGGCTCCGGCCTCGGCGGCCCGCTCGATGGTCTCGTCGCTGACGCCTCCGTCGACCTGGAGCCAGACGGAGGCCTCGCGGCTGTCGAGGATCTCGCGGGCGCGGCGGATCTTGGGCAGGACCACGTCGAGGAACTTCTGTCCGCCGAAGCCGGGTTCGACGGTCATGAGCAGGAGCATGTCCATCTCGCCGACGAGGTCGGCGTAGGGCTCGACGGGCTCGGCGGGGTTGAGGGCCAGGCCCGCGCGGGCGCCGAGGCGGCGGATCTCGCGCAGCGTGCGCACGGGGGCCCCGGCGGCCTTGGCGTGGATGGTGACGCTGCCCGCGCCCGCTTCGGCGTAGGCGGGGGCCCATCGGTCGGGCTCCTCGATCATCAGGTGGCAATCCAGGGGGGTGTCGGTCGCCTTGAGCAGGGACTCCACGATGGGCAGGCCGAGCGTCAGGTTCGGGACGAAGTGGTTGTCCATCACGTCGACGTGGAGCCAGTCGGCGGACGGGGACACGGCGGCCGCTTCGTCGGCGAGGTGCGCGAAGTCGGCGCTCAGGATGCTGGGTGAGATCTGGATGGCCACGCGTGCAGTGTAGCCACGGAGGAGGGGGGCGGGTGGTCCGGGTGC
>NZ_QPFC01000701.1:0-2801 GCF_003427465.1 Nocardiopsis sp. TNDT3
CTGTGCGCCCACGGCGCTCCCGCGTACCACCGGCCGGTCCGCACCCCCGCGCGCACGCCCCTGCCTCCGCGCCACGCGCCCGTGCGCCGGTGCGGGCCCCCACTCCTGGCGGGCCACCGCACCCCCGGCCCCGTGCATTTGCTGGCCCAGCGCGTGGCGGAGGTCCTGGTCGGCCGCCGCACCCCCGAGGCGCTGCGCGACCAGGTGACCGTCCCGGTCCGCGAGGAGCTGCGCCGTCTGCGGGGCACGGTCTCCTGCGAGCTGGCGCCGAGGCTGACCCAGGTCTACCACCAGCCCGTGGACGCCGACGGCGTGGAGGCCAACGCCGTGATCCGCTGCGACCGCCGCTCCCGGGTGTTCGCCTTCCGGGCCCGGCGGGAGGCGGACGGCCGCTGGGTGTGCACCCGGTTGGAGACCGACGGCGCCGTGCGCGGCCGGGGCGGGATGCCCGTCGAGCCGACCGGGTGAGGCCCCGTGCCGGGCCGCGGGACGAACGCGGGGCCGCGGGTCCCGCGGCCCGGCGGTGTCCGCCCGCGTCGCCGCCGCTTCCCACGCCCGCCTCCCCGCGGAGTCCCGTGGGCTGGTCCGCGGGCGGGCGTCCTCCGTTCGTCCGGGCCCGGCGCGGACGCGGGTTCCGCCGGACGGAGAGCACCTGGATTTCCGGAGAGAAGCCTGGATAGGGTCCCCCTGGGGTGTTCTCCGGACCGGAGCGCGTCCCGTCTTCGAACGGCGGCGTCCGTCGCGGCCCGACCGTTCCCGGCACGCGGTGGCCCCCAACGACGGTCCCACCGCCAAGCGAAAAGGAGGGGGCGGTCACGGCGCTCCCCGCGCCGGGACGGCCATCCGTTGTATGAAACCTGCTGACATCGCCCACCTGCACAGCATCGGCGCTCCCACCCTGTCCCCCGACGGCCGCCGCGCGGTCTTCGCCGTGACCCGGCCGGACCTGGAGGAGGACGCCTACCTGGGCTCCCTGTGGTCCGTGCCCACCGACGGCTCCGCGCCGCCCGCCCGGCTCACCCGGGGCACCAGGGACAACGGCCCGGTGTTCTCCCCGGACGGGCGGTGGATCGCCTTCCTGCGCCCCGACGAGGACAAGCGCCCGCAGGTCCACGTCCTGCCCGCCGACGGCGGCGAGCCCTGGAAGGTCACCTCCCACCCGCTGGGCGCGGGCGCCCCGCGCTGGAGCCCGGACTCCACCCGGATCGCCTACACAGCCCGTGTCCCCGAGCCCCACCGCTACGTGGACCGGGAGCCGGGCAAGGAGCCGCCCCGGCGGATCACGCAGCTCAAGTACCGGCTGGACGACCTCGGGTTCGCCAACGACCGGCGCACGCACGTGTTCGTCTCCGCGCCCCTGGACCCCTCGGGCGAGGCCGGGGAACCGGTCCAGGTGACCCGGGGCGACTTCGAGCACCGGTCCGTGTCCTGGAGACCCGACGGCACCGAGCTGGTCTTCGCGGCCGCGCGCCACGCCACCCGTGACACGGATCTGGTGGAGGACCTGTGGGCGTGCGCGCCGGAGGAGGGCGCCGAGCCGCGCCGGGTCACCGCCGGGAACCTGGACGCCGTGCGGGGCGAGTTCTCCGAGGACGGCGCCACCGTCTACTTCCTCGGCGACGAGCTCGGCCCGGACCTGGACGACTTCGTGGGCCAGACCAGCGCCCTGTGGTCGGTGCCCGCCGACGCCTCGGCGGCGCCCGTCCGGCTGACCCCCTCCCACAACCCGCGGATGGCCGGAGGTCCCAAGGTCACCGGGCAGGGCCTGCTCGGTCTGGCGGAGAACCGGGGCGCGGTGGACCTGGTCCTGGTGCCCTTCGGGGGCGGCGAGCCCGAGACGGTGCTCGGCGGTCCGGTGCAGGTCCAGTCCTTCGACAGCGCGGGCGGCGTCACCGTCGCGGTGGTCGCAGACGGCCGCAGCAGCGGTGAACTGGTCCTGGTCGGTGACGGGGGCACGCGGGCGCTCACGGAGTTCGCCGGCGCCCTGGACCCCCTGCCGATGAGGGAGCTGACGGCCCACACCGCCGACGGCTACCCCGTGCACGGGTGGGTCACCGTGCCCGAGGGCGAGGGCCCGCACCCGGTGGTGCTGATGATCCACGGGGGTCCCTTCGCCCAGTACGGCCACCAGCTCTTCGACGAGACGCAGGTCTACGCGGCGGCCGGGTACGCCGTGGTGATGTGCAACCCGCGCGGCTCCTCGGGCTACGGGCACGAGCACGGCCGGGCCGTCATCGGCTCGGTGGGCGCGACCACCGCCACCGACGTGCTGGCCTTCCTGGACGCGGCGCTGGAGGACGAGCGGCTGGACTCCTCGCGGGTGGGCGTCATGGGCGGATCCCACGGCGGGTTCATGACCACCTGGATCGCCGCCCACCACGGCGAGCGGTTCCGGGCGGCGATCAGCGAGCGCGCGGTCAACGCCATCGACAGCTTCCACGGCTCCTCCGACATCGGCTCGTTCTTCCCCGGGCCGCTGTACGGGCCGCCGCAGACCTGGGCCGAGGAGAGTCCGCTCACCTACGCCGACCGGATCGACGTCCCGTTCCTGATCATCCACTCCGAGGAGGACTGGCGCTGCCCGGTGGAGCAGGCGCAGCGCCTGTTCGTGGCGTTGAAGCTGCGCGGTCAGGAGGTGGAGATGCTGCTCTTCCCCGCTGAGGGGCACGAGCTGTCGCGTTCGGGCCTGCCCAGCCACCGCGTCGCCCGCTTCGAGGCGGTCCTGGACTGGTGGCAGCGACACCTGTGACATGCGCGGGGGCGGGGGACCGCCCCCGCCCCTTCCAGTGGTTCGCGTGATA
>NZ_QPFC01000702.1:0-3396 GCF_003427465.1 Nocardiopsis sp. TNDT3
CGGCACGACCCTGCTGGCCCTGACCCCGGTCGTCGCCAACGCACCCGCCGCGTCCGCGGCCACCGCGCCCGAACGCGTGATCCTCTCGCCCACGGCCGATCCCGCCACCTCCCAGACCCTCGCCTGGCGCTCGGACGGCTCCGGGTCGCCGGTCATGCAGATCGCCCCCGCCGCCGACCCCGGCCGGGTCACCACGGTCGAGGGCGCCGACACCGGCTCGGCCAGCGGCACCTTCCACGCGGCCACCGCCACCGGTCTGACCCCCGACACCGCCTACCGCTACCGCGTCGGCGACGGCACCGCCTTCAGCCCCTGGCGCACCTTCACCACCGCGGCCTCCGGCGCCGAACCCTTCACCTTCCTGTACTTCGGCGACGTCCAGAACGGCATCTCCACCGGCGGTGCCACGGTGGTGCGTGCCGCCCTGGCCGCCGAACCCGACGCCGAGCTGGTCGTGCACTCCGGTGACCTGGTCGACTCGCCCAACAGCGAGTCGCAGTGGACCGAGTGGTTCGGCGCCTTCGGCCCCGAGGCCACCGGCACCGTCAACCACCTCGCCGCCCCCGGCAACCACGAGTACTCGCTGCTCTCCCTGAGCCGGTACTGGAACCCGCAGTTCCCGGGCGCGGGCAACGGGCCCGCCAGCGGACGCCACCTGCCCCAGACCGTCTACCACACCGACTACCAGGGCGTGCGCTTCGTCGTCCTCAACTCCAACTACCGCAACGCGGCGCCGCTGAGCGCCGACTCCTGGCTGGACACCCAGCAGCGCTGGCTGGAGGAGGCCCTGGCCACCAACCCCCACCCCTGGACGGTGGTCACCTTCCACCACCCGGTCTTCTCCAACAGCCCCAGCCGCGACAACGGCCCCCTGCGCGACTCCTGGCTCGACACCCTGGAGGAGCACGACGTGGACCTGGTCCTCCAGGGCCACGACCACTCCTACGGCCGGGGCAACCTGACCGCGAACCGCACCGACGACCCCGACGTGCAGACCGGCCCGGTCTACACCGTCGCGGTGACCGGCACCAAGATGTACGACGCCTCCGCCTCCAACTGGACCGACAACGGCGCCGAGGTGCGCGTGCAGCTGACCGACACCTCCACCTTCCAGGCCGTGGAGGTGGACGGCGCCCGCCTGCGCTACACCGCCCGCACCGCCGACGGCGCGGTCGTGGACTCCTTCACCATCGACAAGGGCGACGGCAAGCGCGTGACCGACACGCTCTGAGCCCCGGCGCGGCGCCCCCGGTCCCTCGCCGGGGGCGCCAGGCGCGACGAAGGACCCCGAGCGCCGGTACGGCGGGCGCCCGGAACGCCCTCGGAGCGGCCCTCAGCCGTCGAAGCCGGTCAGCGCGCCCCGGCCGTCGAACCTGGCCGCCGACGCCCAGGCGATCTCCCAGCGGTTGCCCTCGGGGTCCGCGACGTACGCCGACCGGCCTCCCCAGGGGCGCTCCACCGGTTCGGCCACGACCGTGGCACCGGCCCGCACCGCGGCCGCGAAGGCGCTGTCCACCTGCTCGGGGCCGTCCACGTTGCAGGCGAGCGTGATCCCCGACCAGCCGACGGGGCCGGGGGCGCCGTCCGCCGCCTCGGCGGCCAACTCCTCCACGGGGTACAGGGCCAACAGGACGCCGCCCAGGAGGAAGGCCGCCCAGCCGTCACCGCTGGCCGGGACCTCCTCCCAGCCCAGGGCCCTGTAGAACCGGCGGAGCTCAGGCAGGTCCCGGGCTCCCAGCGTCACGACGGACAAACGCGCGGGCAGGTCAGACATGCCCGGAGGCTACGCGTTCGGCGTCCGGTGAGGGAAGGACCGGAGGGCCTGAAGTCCCAGCCAGCTGCCTCGGCCCGAAGCGTTCCCGGTAGGCGGAGGGGCTGACCCCGGTGTGGGCGCGCACGCTCGCGCGCAGGTTGGCGGTGCTGCCCAGGCCGCTGGCGCGGGCGACCGTCTCCAGCCCCATCCCGCCCGCCTCGATCAGGCGGCAGGCCAGCAGCACCCGCTCGGCGCGCAGCCAGGCCAGCGGGGTCGTGCCCAGCTCGGCCCGGAAACGGCGGTGCAGGGTCGCGGGGCTGACCGACGCCCGGGCGGCCAGGCCGGCGACGGTGAGAGGGGAGTCCAGGCGCTCGCGCGCCCAGTCCAGGAGCGGGGACAGGGAGGTGTCGGCTGCCTCGGGGACGGGCCTGGGCACGAACTGGCGCTGCCCGCCCTCGCGGTGGGCGGTGAACACCAGCCGTCTGCTGACGGTGTTGGCGACCCCCTCCCCGTGGTCGCGGCGGATCAGGTGCAACCCCAGGTCCAGGGCGGCGGCGCTGCCCGCCGCGGTGAGCACACGGCCCTCGTCCACGAACAGCACGTCCCGCTCCAGCCGGACGCGGGGGTAGGTCCGGGCGAACAGTTCCTCGAACCGCCAGTGCGTGGCGGCCCGGCGGCCGTCCAGGACCCCGGCCGCCGCCAGGGTGAACGCGCCGCTGCAGAAGCTCACCAGACGGGCGCCTCGCCGGTCCGCCGCGCGCACGGCCTCCACCACCTCCGGGGAGGGCGGCACCTCGGGGTCGGGGCGGTTGGGCACGATGACGGTGTCGGCCTTCGCGACCGCCTCCAGCCCGGCCAGGCCGCCGAGGGTGAACATGCCCCGGTGCACGCGCACCTCGGGCACGGCCGCGCACACCGTCAGGTCGTACCAGGGGCGGTCGATCTCGGGGCGGCGCAGCCCGAACAGCTCCGTGGCCACGCTCATCTCGAAGGGATTGGAGCCCTCGTCCACGACGAGGGCCACGCGGTGCGAGGATCCTTGCGGCATGTGCGATTCCTAGCACTTCCCCGGGCGGTGCGCCATCGCCAGGATGGCCCTCATGAGCGAACAGCCGATCAGCCTGAACGACGCGCTGGACTCCTTCGAGCAGCTGTGGAGCCCGCGCATCGTCACCCGGGTCAACGACTACGACGTGCGCGTGGCCAAGGTCCGGGGCGAGTACGTGTGGCACGCCCACGACGACACCGACGAGTTCTTCCTGCTTCTGGACGGGGACCTGCGCATCCGGTTGCGCGAACGCGCCGGGGGAGCCGAGCGGGTGGTCACCCTGGAGAGGGGATCGGTCTTCGTGGTGCCGCGCGGGACCGAGCACCGGCCCGAGTCCGACGGCGGGGCCGCCATCCTGCTGTTCGAGCCGACGGGAACGCTGACGGTGGGCGACCGGCACGAGGAGGTGCCCGACCACGTGGACGCCACCACCGGGCACGCCCTGGACGCGGGCTGACGCGGGGGACCGGTCGCACCGGTTCGCACGCGGGGCGCTCCGTAGCGTCGGTCCCGTCCTCCTTCGCCCCGGCCCGGGCCTCCCTCCGGCCCGGAGCCGCCGTGGAGACCCTGTTCGTCCGCCCCGGAGCGCGGGGCC
>NZ_QPFC01000703.1:0-4150 GCF_003427465.1 Nocardiopsis sp. TNDT3
GCGACGACCCGCCTCCCCGGCTCCGGTACGCTCGTGCCGTGTTCAAGGTAGGAGTTTTCGGCGCCGACGGGCGCATGGGGTCAGAGGTCGTCCGAGCGGTGCGGGGCGCCGACGACATGGAACTCGTCGCGGGGGTGGACGCCGCCAGCGACAGGGAGGCGGTGCTGGGGGCCGACTGCGTCGTCGACTTCACCCACCCCGACGCGGTGATGGACAACCTGGAGTGGCTCATCGGCCACGGGATCCACGCCGTCGTCGGCACCAGCGGGTTCGACGAGGCCAGGCTGGAGCGCGTGCGCCGGATGCAGGAGGCGAAGCCGGGGGCCAAGGTGCTCATCGCCCCCAACTTCGGCATCGCCGCCGTCCTGATGATGCACTTCGCGCGCAAGGCCGCGCCGTACTTCGACTCGACCGAGATCATCGAGCTGCACCACCCGAACAAGGCCGACGCCCCCAGCGGCACCGCCTACCGGACGGCCGAGCTGGTCGCCGAGGCCCGCCGCGCGGCCGGGACCGCGCCGATGCCCGACGCCACCACCTCCGAGATCCCCGGCGCCCGGGGCGCCGACGTGGAGGGCGTGCGGGTGCACGCGCTGCGCATCGCCGGGCTCATCGCCCACCAGGAGGTCGTGTTCGGCACCGACGGGGAGACCCTCAAGATCCGGCACGACTCGATGAACCGCGCCTCGTTCATGCCGGGCGTGCTGCTGGGCGTGCGCGGGGTGGACGGCCTCGCCGACCCCCTCACCGTGGGCCTGGACGCGCTCCTCGACCTGGACTAGCGGTCCGGCCCGAACCGTCGCCGACGGCGGGAGGCGCGGTCCCGACCCGCGTTGGTCCCGCACCTGTGGCCGGTGCCGGGCCCGAACCCCGCCACGGGTTCGAGACCACGCCGACGAGGGCGCTCTCCGGACGCCGCACGGGGGCCGCGCGCAGCGCGCGGCCCCCGTCCCGTCTCACGCGCCGCGACGGCAGGTGAGGAACACCTGGACCTCGGGCCGGGCGCCCTCGGGCTCGTAGGAGACCACCCGCTCGTCCTCCACGATCAGCCCGGCCTCCTCCACCACCCGGCGCAGCTCCCCGTTCGGGTAGCCCGACACCCGGACGTCCGTGCCCAGGAAGGGGATCGGGGCGTCGTCCAGGTCGGCCTCCACCATGGACAGGCACAGCAGGCCGCCCGGGACCAGCGAGGCGCGCACGCGGCTCAGCGCCTCGGGGATGCGGGCCTTGGGCAGGCACAGCAGGGAGAAGAACGCCACGATGGCGTCGTAGGAGGACTCCGCGGGGTCCAGGTCGAGGATGTCGGCCCGGACGAACGTCGCCTCCGGCACGTTGCGACGGGCGATCTCGACCATCCGCCCGGAGATCTCGTAGCCGGTCACCCGCGCCCCCGCCGCCACCAGCTGCCGGGCGGTGGGCACACCCGTACCCGAGCCCAGGTCGAGCACGTGCGCGCCGGGCGGCAGCAGGTCCAGCAGCCGGCGCACCCGGTCCTCCTGGCCCTCCTTGCGGGGGAAGGCCTCGTCGTAGCGCTCGCCGATCGCGTCGAACGCCGCGGCCTGGAGGGCCGAGCGCCGCGCCCACTCCTCCGGATCCGGAACGTGGTCGAGGGGGTCGGGGGCGGTGTTCTCGCTGGGCACGGTGTCGTCTCTCCCTGCCGTGTCGTACGCGCGTGTCTGGGGTGCGCGCATCCTAACCCGTTCCCGCCGGACCGGGGCCCGGCGCCGCCTCCCGGCGCCCGGCGTGTCGTCTCGGCGCCCGTCCGCCACCGGCGGGTCCAGGACCTCCACGGGGATCTCCGGGTCCAGGCCGGCCGGCGGGGGACCCCCTCCGGCGGGTCGGTCCTGCGGCCGAGGGAGGCCCCGGGCCTCCGGGGAGCCCCGGCCGGACCGCCTCCGGAGCAGGCGGTCGCGATCAGCGTCAGCGCGGCGGCGACGAGCGCCACCGCGGTCGTGCGGGGGCCGCCATGCCCCGGAAGGCTGGGACCCGTGGGTCCCCCCGGCGGCCACGGGCGCGTCCGGACCCGCTCACGAAGGGTCGGCCGCGTGCGGCCGCCGCCTCACCCCAGGAGCAGGGCGACCGAGAACAGCACGCCGAACGCCATCTGGAGCCTTCCCGTCTCACCCAGGCCCAGCACCAGGTCGCGGCCGGTCTGGCCGCCCAGCACGCGCCGCAGCGGCGGCACCGCCAGCGGCGCCGACACCAGCACCAGCGGCGTCCACCAGAACACCGGGGTCAGCGCCAGCGCCACCAGGTAGGACAGCGCGATCGCGCCCCCGTACAGGCGGCGGGTGCCGGCGTCGCCCAGCCGCACGGCCAGCGTGACCTTGCCGGTCTCGCGGTCGGTCGGGATGTCGCGCAGGTTGTTGATCACCAGCACCGAGCAGGACAGCAGGCCCACCGGCACCGACGCCACCCAGGCCTGCCAGGGCGCGGAGCCCAGCTGCACGAAGACCGTGCCCACCACGGCCACGACGCCGAAGAACACGAACACCGAGACCTCGCCCAGGCCCCGGTAGCCGTAGGGGCTGCGGCCCCCCGTGTAGTACCAGGCCGCCGCGATCGCCAGGGCGCCCACCAGCAGCAGCCACCACGAGGACGCGACCACCAGCACCAGGCCCACCACCCCCGCGAACGCGAAGCTGGCCAGGGCCGCCGCCAGCACCTGCCGAGGGGCGGCCAGGCCGGTCGCGGTCAGCCGGGTCGGCCCCGTCCGCGCCTCGGTGTCGGTGCCCTTGACGCCGTCGCTGTAGTCGTTGGCGAAGTTCACGCCGACCTGGAGCGCCATGGACACCACCAGGGCCAGCAGCGCCTTCCACCAGACGAACCCGTCCAGGGCGAAGGCCAGGGCCGTGCCGACGGCCACCGGAACGATCGAATTCGGAAGCGTACGGGGGCGCAGCCCCGAGACCCATTCACTGACCGTGGCCACGCTCCGGCCCTCCCCGCTCACCACCGGCGCACCCGTGCGCGCCGCGACAACCACCCCACGTTAGACCCTGTCGGCGGCGCTCCCGCCCGCGCCCCGGCGCCGGGGCGCGGGTCGGCCCCCGCTACTGGGAGATGGCCGCGTGCAGGCGCACCATCGGCAGCAGCCGCCCCATGTCGATCTCGCGGCGGGCGCCGTCCGCGCGCCAGCCCGAGGCCTCGAAGAACGCCCGCAGCGCGTTGTCGGCCTCGGGCACCCACACGTGCAGGGTGGCGAAGCCGTCCTCGACCAGGTGGTCCACGCACGCGTTCACCAGGCGGCTGCCGTGCCCCTGACGCGCCCGCTCGGGGTCCACGTGCAGGGCGAACACCTCCGCGTCCTTGGCGGGCCACAGGTCCGGGTCCCCGGCGGGGCCGAACGCGGCGAAGCCCGCGACCGTGCGCACCCCCTCCACCTCGTCGGTGGCCACCACCAGCCGGTGCCGGGAGGTCGGCGGCGACTCCAGGGCGGCCGTCCACTGCTCGCGGAACCGCTCCCTGGCCTCCTCGCCGCCCAGGCCCCCGGACACCTCCTCGGGCAGCAGCGACCCGTACACCGCCCGCCACGACGCCACCTGGATGTCGACGACCGCTTCCACGTCGGCGGTACGGGCGGGACGGACGAACCGGGCACTGGACACGGGGAACTCTCCTTCGGGGGTGGGCGACACGCCTGGCGACAAGATCACCTACGCCGGAGTTTCCGGACCTTGCCACAGCATGGGAACATCTACGTTGTGAGCCTCATTATCAGAGTTATCGTGAACGCGCTCGCCCTTTGGGCGGCTGTCCTCCTGATCGACGGCATCGAAGTCACCGCGCAGGACACGGTCGGCCAGATCCTGGTCTACCTCGCCGTCGGCGCCATCTTCGGCGTGGTCAACGCGGTCATCAAACCGATCGTCAAAACGGTCGGATGCCTGTTCTACGCTCTGACCCTGGGGCTGATCGGCCTCCTGGTGAACGCGCTGCTGCTCATGCTCACCAACTGGATCGCGGGCCTGTTCGACCTGCCCTTCCACATCGACGGGTTCTGGCCCGCCTTCTGGGGCGCGATCGTCGTCACCATCGTCAGCTGGCTGCTCAGCATGTTCCTGCCCGACGGCAGCGACGACTAGCCTCCTGCCACGGATCCCGTCCGCCCCGAACCGCGGGCGGACCCCGGGCCCGGCCGGATGGCACG
>NZ_QPFC01000704.1:0-2807 GCF_003427465.1 Nocardiopsis sp. TNDT3
CCCGTTCGGGGCGCCACCGCGCGGCGGTCACGGGGATCCCACCGTCTCCGGGGAGGCCAGATGCCGACCGACCGGGCGGAGGATGACGTGGCCCTGCCCCGGGTGGAAGCAGGAGGTGGCACCGCGCAACCTGGACAGGATCGGCATCAGGGCGTGGTAGCAGCACACCGAGGAGGGCAACCCCAACACCCTCGGGGTACTGAGCAGAAGGGGCAGTTCGGCGCGCAGGTAGGCCAGCCCGGCGCGCAACCTGGCCCCGTCCGGGTCCGGCTGGGCTCCGATGACGTGCCGTACGTGCTCCTCGCACGCGCGGCGGACTCTGGGGTCGGTGGCGTGCTCCCGGTCGAGGCGGTACGCGACGTCGCGGTAGCCGGGCAGGCCCGTGCACTGGGACAGGGCGCGCACGCGCACGTTCCCCGCGTCTGGGGCGGCCGCCTCCACGGCGCGCCGGATGCGCCGCCGCACGTCCTTGAGCGCCCTGTTCGCCCGCGACGACGCGTGCTCCCTGCTGCCACCTGACGCCATGTACATGGTGTCCAGGTGCAGGTCGGCGTAGAGCACGTCGACCTCGGCGAAGTGCCGCTGCGCCCATCGCAGGAGCTGCGCGATCCGCTCCTGGCTGAAGTAGCTGTTGCCGGCGCTGATCCCGATGAGCGCGTGCTCTCCGCGCTCGAACACGCGGCGGCAGGAACCGGTGAAGGGCAGGACGTCGAAGGCGTCCTCGGGCTCTGGGGGCGGCTCCAACTCAGTCGGAGATGACATCGGGATCCTCCAGGACGGTTGCCAGCCGCTCGCACATCTGGTCGAGCAGGGTGTCCAGTTCGTGGTCGCCCATCGGCCCGCACATGACGTCGTCCATCCGACCGCGCAGGGCGTCGAGTTCCGGGTGGTGCGGGCCGGTTCCGGCCGCGAGGGCGAGGACGCGCCGGGCGGCGTCCAGGCAGCGGAACGTGCCGTACTGCCGTGGCTCGTCCAGCAGGCCGCGGCCGCTGCTGAGCAGGTAGGCGGCGAGCAGGAGGAGTTCCTCGCCGACCTGTCGGACCTCAGGTTCCCCAGCGCTCATGGCTGACCACCTCGTTCCGGTCTCGTCGGGGTGCGGGTGCGAGTGGCCGGGCGGGGTGCCCGATCGGAACCAGGAGCAGGGGTTCCAGGTGGTCGGGCAGGCCCAGGAGCCTGCGGACGGGGCCCCTCCGAAAGCTCCCGGACGGGCATCCGCCCAGCCCCAGGCAGTGGGCCGCCAGGAGGAGGTTCTCCACCGCCATCGCGACGCAGAGCATGCCCTCGTCCCAGGAGTCCCCGGAGTCCGTGGAGTTGCCTGAGCCCCCCACGGCACGAGAGCGGTCGAAGCAGGCCGCCACGACCAGGGGCGAGAGTTCGATGATTCCGGGGGAGAAGGCGCGCAGCAGCCTCAGCGCCCGCCGCTCGCGGACGGCGACGAAGGCCCACGCCTGCTTGTTGGACGCCGAGGGGGCGGCGAGCATGGCGTCCAGCATGGGGTCGAGGAGGGAGTCGTCCACCGGCCGGTCGGCGAAGGCGCGTACGGCACGGCGGGTGGTCAGGGTCTGTAGGGCGTGTGATGACCGCTGAGAGGGGCACCGGTTCGCATCCGGCTCGCTCGAACCTGTGTCCACAGTATGCGATTTTCTAGGCACGCTCCGTAGTTTACCCTGTTATACGGCTCCATCGATGCCGCATAGGCGCATCTGGCCGCCCCTCTCCGCACCCCCGGAGGGGCACCACCTGAAAGGACCGCGATGTCCGCATCCGCACCCCCGAGTCCTTCGGCCACGAAACTGTTCGAGCTCATCACCGCCAGCTGGGTGGCGGCCGCCGTGAGCGCGGCGGCCGAACTCGGCGTCGCCGACGCCATGACCTTCAAACCCCTGCCCGTCGACGAGATCGCCGAGAGGATCGGCGCCGACGCCGACGCCCTCCATCGCCTCCTGCGCGCCTGCGCCGACCTCGACCTCGTCGAGGAGGGACCGCGGCGACACTTCGCCCTGACCGGGCTCGGCCGCGCCCTGCGCGGGGACGCGGCCGACTCCATGCGCGGCTACGCCCGGTGGGTCGGCAGCCAGGCCGAGCGGTCCACCATGGCCCACCTGGCCCAAGCGGTGCGGACCGGGCGCTCGGTGTTCGAGCAGGTGCACGGCCGGACGGCCTGGGCCTACCTGGACGAGCACCCCGAGACCGCGGCGGTCTTCGACGAGGGCATGACCGACATCTCCGCCCAGCTCACCCGGGGCGTGGCGGGCAGCTACGACTTCGGCGCGCACCACACCCTCGTGGACGTCGGCGGGGGCCGGGGCAGGCTGCTGGCCATCGTGCTGTCGGCCCATCCCGGTCTGCGCGGCGTGCTCTTCGACCGGTCCGAGGTGGTCGCCCACGCCGGACCGGTGCTGGAGGGCGTCCGTGAGCGGTGCCGCGTCGTCAGCGGGGACTTCCTCTCCTCCGTCCCCGAGGGGGGCGACGCCTACCTGCTGTCGAACGTCATCCACAACTGGGGCGACCAGGACGCCGCGCGGATCCTCTCCCACTGCCGTGAGGCGATGACCCGCGACGGGCGCGTCCTGCTCGCGGAGGTGGTGGTGCCCGACTCCCCGGGTCCCGCCCGGACCGCCAAGTTCATGGACCTGAGCATGCTCGCCCACTGCGACGGCAAGCAGCGCACCAGGTCCCAGTTCGCCGACCTCTTCGAGCAGGCCGGACTGAAGTTGACCCGTGTCCTGCCCAGCTTCGGGACCAGCGTCGTCGAGGGGGTGCGCGCCTGAGCGGCGCACCTGTGCCGCCACCGTGGACGTGGGGGG
>NZ_QPFC01000705.1:0-3330 GCF_003427465.1 Nocardiopsis sp. TNDT3
GCCGTCGGCGGACAGCTCCACGACCTCCAGGGCGCCGCGCCCGAACCAACCGCCTCCGCCCCACACGATGGGGACGGCCGCCAGGAGGGCGGCCAGCACGGTCGCCCACGCCACGGTCCCCCCGGACGGCTTCCAACCTCTTGCGCCTCGGGGCCCGCGCCGTCCGCGGCCCGCGGAGGCCCCCTGTCCGTCGGTCGGTGCCATGTGCGCTCCCGGTCTGAGGGCGGCTCCCGGCCGCCGGATCGGTGTGCCCCGGTGCGGGGCGGGTTCAGTCGGCGGTCGGCGTCGTGGGGACCGGGGTCGGCGGGGTCGGTCCCGTGGTCGTCCCGTGCGTGTCGGTGGCCTGCTCGTCCTGGATCCTGACGCACACGGGCTCGTAGGCCAGGTCCGGCAGCTCGCGTTCCCACTCCCCCGGCCCCAGCAGGACGGGCGCGCCCGCGCAGCGCGTCTCCAGCGCGATGGTGAGCGCCTCCTCGTCGAGGTAGAGGGCGTGGGGGTCGCGGCTCAGGTCCCACAGCGCGGGGTCGCCGTCGGTGGGGGCCGCGGCCACGACGTGGAGGCCGGACGTCGTCCTGGGGGCCGCGACCAGCGCGATCCTGCCCGGAACGGTGACCGAGTCCGTCCGCCGGTAGTCCAGGACCGCGACCGGCGGCGACTCCCACAGGACCAGTTCGTCGGACCCGACCGCCGGTTCCGCGGTGACCAGGGCCGCGGCGTTGCCCTGGGCTGCCGGGCCCGCGTGGGTGTCCGCGTGCTGGTGCCGGCTGGGCCGGGTGGAGGGCTCGTCGCAGAAGACCCCCGTGCAGTACTGGGGCGTGTCCACCGGGCCGTCGCCGTGCTGGACCGCCTCGACGGACACCACGAAGACGCCCTCGTCGCCGGTCACCGGGATCGTGTCGTGGCCCACCGGCGCGGGCGCGAGCCGAAAGCCCCCGCCGGGGAAGCCGACCGCGCCCAGGTCCGTCTCGCCGATGGACGCCCGGGTGGTGGCGTCCCACAGGCCGAGGACCCCGTCGTCGGTCAGGGTGACCAGGGTCCTGGTGTGTCCGGTCATGCCCAGGGAGACGAGCCGCTCCTCCCGGGCGACCCGGGGCCCGGCCTCCCAGGTCCCGGTGTCCCACAGCCGCGCGCCGCCCTCGGCCGTTCCCAGCGCCAGGTACTGGGCCTCCAGGAACGAGCCCCGCCAACTGCTGACGAAGACCGCGCCCGAGGCGTCTCCGGTGTCCAGGCGGGCCCGCTCGGTTCCGGAGTCGACGTCCCACACCACGGCGCCGCCCCCGCCGTGCCGGGCCGCGACCAGGAGGCCCTCGGTGTCCAGGGCGACCTCCTCCACGGCGCCGGGCGCCCGCTGGTCGAGGACGGTGTCGCCGGTGTAGACGTCCCAGACCAGGATCCGCCCTCCCTCGGTGCCCCCGGCGAGGAACCGGCCCTGGTAGGCGAAGGCCAGGGCGCTCAGGGGTTCACCGCCGCTGTCCAGGTCCATGACCCGGTGCGGCTCGGCGAGGCGTGCCATCGCCGCCGCCGAGGCGTCGGTGTGGGCCAGGCCCGCCGCCTCCAGCGCGAGCGCGCTGGACAGACGGGGGTCCCCGGTCGCGGTGTCCAGGGAGCGCGCGGCGAGGACGTCGGCCAGGCGTTCGCGCTCCCCGGCGTCCAGGTCCGACACCGAGCGGGGCGGGGCGTCCGCGCTCCCGTCGTCGGCGGAGGGGAGGCAGGAGGCGCCCAGGCACAGGAGCAGGGGGAGCGCGAGAAGGAGGCGGACGGAGGCCGTCCGAGGGGGCGTGGAGGGAACTCGAACCCGGGGGAAGGGTAGGCCCATGCCCTCAGTCTAGGCCGCGGATCCCCGCCAGCGCAGGGGTTTCGGCCGCCGAAACCGCCCAGTCACGCTCCGGAGCGCACCGCAGGGCACCCGGGCCGGAAGGGACGCTCCGCCACCGAACGCCGTCAGGGCCCAAAGGAGCCCGGGGCGCCCCACGCTCGGGCACGGCGTTGTGGCAGGCGAAGTCAACTGTTACCGTTGGTAACACATACTGACCCCCTCCCCCGGAGGGCCCCCGACAAAGGATGTGAGCGCATGAGTGAGGCCACCGCGCCCGGCTTCAGCCTGGAACTGAGCGAGGACGTCCGCGAGGTCCGGGACTGGACCCACGGGTTCGCCGCCGACGTCATCCGCCCCGCCGCCGCCGAGTGGGACGAACGGGAGGAGACCCCCTGGCCGATCATCCAGGAGGCCGCCAAGATCGGCCTGTACTCCCTCGACTTCTTCGCCAACCAGTGGCTGGAGCCCAGCGGCGTCGGCATCCCCGTGGCCTTCGAGGAGCTGTACTGGGGCGACCCGGGCATCGCCCTGGCCATCACCGGCACCGGCCTGGCCGCGGTGTCCGTCGCCGCCAACGGCACCCAGGAGCAGCTCTTCGAGTGGACGCCGCAGATGTTCGGCACCCCCGACGACATCCGGCTCGCCGCGTTCTGCTCCTCCGAGCCCGACGCGGGCAGCGACGTCTCGGCCATCCGGACCCGCGCCGTCTACGACCAGGCCAAGGACGAGTGGGTGCTCAACGGCACCAAGACCTGGGCGACCAACGGCGGTATCGCCGACATCCACGTCGTGGTCGCCTCGGTGGAGCCCGAGCTCGGCTCGCGCGGGCAGGCCACGTTCATCGTGCCGCCCAACACGCCCGGGCTCAGCCAGGGGCAGAAGTTCGCCAAGCACGGCATCCGCGCCTCGCACACCGCCGAGGTGGTCCTGGACGACGTGCGCGTGCCCGGCTCGTGCCTGCTGGGCGGCAAGGACAAGCTCGACGAGCGCCTGGCCCGCGCCCGCGAGGGCAGGGGGTCCAAGGGCCAGGCCGCCATGAAGACCTTCGAGGCCTCCCGCCCGACGGTCGGCGCGATGGCGGTGGGCTGCGCCCGCGCCGCCTACGAGTACGCCCGCGACTACTCCACCCAGCGCGAGCAGTTCGGCCGCCCGATCGGCGAGAACCAGGGCGTGGCCTTCACCCTGGCCGAGATGGCCACCCGCATCGACGCGGCCCGCCTGCTGGTGTGGCGCGCGGCGTGGATGGCGCGCAACGACAAGGACTTCGACAGCGCGCAGGGCTCGATGAGCAAGCTCTACGCCAGCGAGACCGCCACGTTCGTCACCCAGAACGCGGTGCGCATCCTCGGCGGCAACGGGTACACGCGCGACTACCCGGTGGAGCGCTGGCACCGCGACGCCACGATCTTCACCATCTTCGAGGGGGCCAGCGAGATCCAGAAGCTCATCATCGGCCGCGCCGTCACGGGCCTGCCGGTGCGCTGAGGCCCCGGCGTGCCGCCGCGCGGCGGCCC
>NZ_QPFC01000706.1:0-2779 GCF_003427465.1 Nocardiopsis sp. TNDT3
CAGCCCGGTCCCGCCCCCGCCGCTCACCTCGCGCTCGAAGATCCGGCCCGACAGGTGCTCGGGCACGCCCTCGCCCTCGTCGCTCACCTCGATGCGCACCGACTGCCCGGTGTCCAGCCGCCGGATGGTGACCGTCCCCGCGCCGTGCTTGTAGGCGTTCTCCACCAGGGTCGCGACGATCTGCGCCAGGTCGGCGGAGACGGTCATCGCGGTCAGCCCCGGGTCGCCGGTGACCAGCAGCCTGCGCTGCGCGGACTGGAAGACCGGCTGCCACTCCTCTTGGAGGTGGTGCAGGACGGGGTCGATCTCCACCGCCTCCACCTCGGGGTTCTGGCTCTTGCGGGCCCGTCCCAGCAGGCTCTCCACGGTCTCCACCAGGCGCTCGGTCTGGGCCAGGGCGGCCTCGCCCTCCTCGCGGACCACCTCGGGGTTGTCCGCCTCGGCCAGGATCTCCTCCAGGCGCATCGTCAGCGCGGTCAGCGGCGTGCGCAGCTGGTGCGAGGCGTCGGTCGCGAAGTGGCGCTCGGTGGCGATCAGCCCGGCGATGCGCTCGGCGCTGCGGTCCAGGACCTCCGCCACCCGGTCGGCCTCCGGTATCCCGTACCGGTGGCCCCACGGCGTGGTCACGCCCGAGCCCAGGCGCTCCGCGGTGGCCGCCAGGTCGAGCAGGGGCAGGGTCAGCCTGCGGGCCTGGAACATCGACAGGCCCACGGCGACGCCGATGGCCAGCAGGGACAGCGACGCGATCCCCATCCAGGCGCGGACCACGCTCTGCTGCACGCTCTCGGCGCTCATCCACACCTCGACGCGCGTGCCCCGGCCGGTGGTCGCGGTCGCCTTGAGCATGCTCGGGGAGTCGGGCGCCTCGGGATCGAGCGCGGGATCGCCCGCGGTCACCGAGGTGGGCTCCTCCGCCGGGGTGATCCGGATGAAGCGGTGGGGATGGTCGTGGTCGAACTCGCCCAGGTCGAGTTGGCCGTGCAGCTCCAGCATGGTGTCGCTCTCGGCGCCGATCAGCTCCGCCTCGCCCTGGAGCTGGCGGGTGCTCTCGTCGTACACCAGCTTGTACGTGAGCGCGCCCAGGGGCAGCCCGAGCAGCATGACGGCGATGACGGTCACCACCAGGGTGGAGAAAACCATCCGCCTGCGCATGTCACCTCATGTCCGTGCGACCCGGAGGCGACCGACCGGCGCGGGGCGCCCCGGAAGGTCGCGTCAGTCTCGCTCGAACCGGAAGCCCACACCCCGGACGGTCGTGATGTACGACGGCTGGTTGGCGTCGTCCCCCAGCTTGCGGCGCAGCCAGGAGATGTGCATGTCCAGGGTCTTGGTCGAACCCCACCAGTTGGTGTCCCACACCTCGCGCATGATCTGCTCGCGGGTGACCACCTTGCCCGCGTCGCGGACGAGCACGCGCAGCAGGTCGAACTCCTTGGTGGTGAGCTGGAGCTCGCGTTCGCCCAGCCAGGCCCTGCGGGAGTCGTTGTCGATGCGCACGCCGTGCACGACGGGCACCTCGGCGCCGCCCCGGCGCAGCAGGGCGCGCACGCGCGCCAGGAGTTCGGCGAGCCGGAAGGGCTTGGTGACGTAGTCGTCGGCGCCCGCGTCGAGGCCGACGACGGTGTCCACCTCGTCGGCGCGGGCGGTCAGGATGAGGATGGGCGTTCCGTGACCCTCGGCCCGGAGCCGACGCGCCACCTCTAGCCCGTCCATTTCGGGCAGCCCGAGATCCAGGACCATGAGGTCTATGTCTCCCGCACGGGCACGGTCGAGTGTCTCAACGCCGTTGACGGTCACGTCCACCGTGTAGCCCTCGCGCCGGAGCGCGCGCGCGAGAGGCTCGGAGATCGAGACATCGTCTTCGGCCAGCAAAACGCAGGTCATGTTGTCGATCGTAGGTCCGGGGACGCGCATTTCCCTATTATGCGCGCCGGATGTCCCAAGGTTGGTCGAAAATACGCTAATCACATACCGGGCAAAAGGTTCAATTCGTCATCTTGGTACTTTTCTTTACACTTACATGGTGATAATGGGAAGCTTGGTTCGGGTTCCGCGTCGTCCGGATCGTGCCCCCGGTGAACAGTGTGGCGGAGAAAATGGGACGATTCATTGCAAAACGTTTGGTAAGTCGGCGTCAGGACAGCGAAGCGTGGAGCCGAGGCGTCCGCCACCAGCCCCGACAACGAGGAGAACGTACGTGAATCCCGACAGTTCGCCACCGCCCTGGAGGCCGCCGGGGGCGTACACGCCCCGGGGCGGGCCGCATCCCCACGGAGCCGGAGACCCGCAGGGCGCAGGTCCTCAGGGCCCGCCGTCGCCTCCGGGGCAGCAGGGCCCTCAGGCAGCGCAGGGCGCCCAAGGCCCTCAGCCCACACCGGGGGCTCAGGGGCCGCACACCTCCCAGAGCACCCAGGTGCCTCCGCTTCCTCAGAGGTTCCAGACACATCAGGGGCCTCCTGCCCCTCAAGGTCCACAGGGCGTTCACGGGCGGGTTCCCCAAGGCCCGCAGGGGCCTCAGGGACCTCAAGGTCCACAGGGGCCCTACGGGCAGCCGCCCCAGCCGCCCCGGTCGCCTCGCCCTGGCCGCTACGGCACCGGCCTGGTGGCCGTGCTCGCCGTGATCGCTGTGCTGGCGGGCGCTTCCTTCCTCGGCGGAGGCCTCGCCTTCGGCGGCAGGATGACCGACCTCGTCGCCGCCGTCAGGAACTCCGAGCCCTCGGCGGAGCCCGGCGGCGAGCCGATCCGGGAGGCGCCGACCGGGGACCCCGCCCCCACAGCC
>NZ_QPFC01000707.1:0-3368 GCF_003427465.1 Nocardiopsis sp. TNDT3
CCGCCCCTCCCCCTCCCCATGGACCGCACGTCAGACCCGGTACCCGTGGCCGGGGACTGTCCGGATCACCGGCGGATCCCCGAGTTTGCGGCGCAGTCCGTGCACCACGACCTTGAGCACGCCGCTGAACGGGTCCAAGTGGGCGTCCCAGACCTTCTCGACGAGGTGGGTCGTGCTCACCGGGGCGCCGTCCGCGCGCAGCAGCTCCTCCAGCACGCCCAGCTCCTTGGGGGAGAGGGAGAGCTCTCGGCCCTCGCGGAAGGCGGTGCGGCGGTTGGTGTCGACCACCAGCCCGGCCCGGGACAGCCGCGGGCGCGCGCCCGGGCGGGACCGGCGCCCCAGCGCGCGGACCCGCGCCAGCAGTTCCGCGTAGGCGAAGGGCTTGGCTAGGTAGTCGTCGGCGCCCAGGTCCAGACCCTCGACCCGGTCGTCCAGACCCCCGGCCGCAGTAAGCATGAGCACGCGGGCCTCGACGCCGGGGGCCTCGACCACCCGCGCGCACACCTGGTCTCCGTGCAGGACCGGCAGGTCCCGGTCCAGGACGATGACGTCGTAGCCGTGCACGCAGGCCATCTCCAGGCCCGTGTCGCCGTCGTGGCACACGTCCACGGCCATGCCCTCCCCGCGCAGCCCCTCGGCGACGGTCTCGGCCAGCGCCGGTTCGTCCTCCACCACCAGGACCCTCATGCGTCCCCCTCGCTCACGGCCCGCACCCCGATGGCGGCGCCCCGGACCAGCACTACCGTCCCGGCGGTTAGGCGGAGGTTAACCCCGCCGGACTCCGCGGCCCTAACCGGCGGCTAACCCGGGCTGCGCTGACATGGGCCGTGCGACACGCAGGAGAGGTGCCGGACGGGGCACCCCCACGGGACAGGAGTGATCGACATGCGCGTGACAGCGGGCCCCCTCGTCGGGGCGGCACTGGCCGGACTGCTGCTGACCGGCTGCGGAGCCCTCGGCGGCGGTGAGTCCGGCGGTGGCGGCGCCGAGGGAGGCGAGGAGACGTCCGCGGAGGAGGCCAGGCTGGAATTCGCCGAGTGCATGCGCGACAACGGCCACGAGATGCCCGACCCCGAGCCCGACTCCGAGGGCGGCGTCGCCTTCGCCCTGCCCGAGGCCGACCAGGAGGGGTTCAAGGAGGCGTTGGAGGCCTGCGAGGAGCACCTCCCGGTGGACGAGGACGCCCCCGACCAGCAGGAAGTGTTCGAGCAGGACCTGAAGATGGCCGAGTGCCTGCGGGAGAACGGGATCGACATCCCCGACCCCAGGCCCGGTGAGAGCCTGACGCTGCCCGTGGACCCGGAGGACGACGAGCACACCGAGGCGTTGACCACCTGTTCCGAGGATGTCTTCGGAGAGGGCGGCGGCTTCGGCGGCACCACCGGGGCCGGAGGAGGGAACTCGTGAGCGCCGACACCGCGCTCCTCCCCGAGGAGGAGCGGGAGGAGGAGCGGCCGCCCCGCCGCTGGTTCGGTCCGCTGTGGCTGGGCGCGGCGCTGCTCACCCTCGTGCTCCTGTGCGTCGTGGCGTGGGCGGCCGTGCGAGGACTGCCGGGGGGTTCCGCGGACGGTGAGGCTCCCGACCCCGGACCGACGGCGCGGATCGAACGCACCACGCTGCTGCGCGAGGAGAACCTCGACGGCGCCCTGGGGTACGCGGGCGGGGGCACGTTCTTCGCCCGCTCCGACGGCGTGGTCACCCGGCTGCCCGGGGTGGGCTCCGAGCTGACCGCGGGCGACCTCGCCTGGGAGATCGACGGCAGGCCCACGGTCCTGCTGCGCGGGGACAGGCCCGCCTACCGGCCGCTGGAACCGGGGAGCAGCGGCGAGGACGTGCGCCAGTTCGAGCGGGCGCTGGCCGAACTGGGCTACTCGGGCTTCACCGTGGACGACGAGTACACGTGGCTGACCGCCGAGGCCGTCCGTCGCTGGCAGGACGACACCGAGGGCATGGAGGTCACCGGCGAGGTGCACCCCTCCCAGATCTGGTACACGTCCGGCGCGGTGCGGGTGACCGGGCACGAGGTGGACGTCAGCGCGGGCGTCGCGCCCGCGACGGCGCTGCTGACCACCAGTTCCACCCGCCAGGTCGTGCGTGTGGACCTGGCCGTCGGCGACCGCGACCTGCTCACCGAGGACGCCGGGGTCACCGTCCAACTGCCCGGCGGGGAGAGCGTCGCCGGAGTGGTGGAGAGCGTCGGCACCGTCGCCAGCGTCGAGGAGGGCGAGGAGGGCGCGGGCGGGGGCGGCGACCCCACCGTGGAGGTGGTCATCGACCTGGAGGAGGACCCCGCGGGCTTCCTCGACCAGGCACCGGTCACCGTGGTCGCCCGCGGGGAGTCGCGGGAGGACGTGCTGGCCGCGCCGGTGGGCGCGCTGATCGCGCTGCCCGGGGACCGCTACGGACTGTCCGTGGTGGACGCGGACGGCACCGTGCGCGACGTGCCGGTGGAGACGGGCTGGTTCTCGGACGGCCGGGTGGAGGTCAGCGGCGAGGGGATCGGCGAGGGCACCGAGGTGGTGGTCCCCGAATGAACGCGGCCGAGTTCACCGGGGTGAGCCGCCACTACCCCGGCGGTGTACGGGCCCTGGACGGGGTGGACCTGGTCGTGGGCCGCGGCGAGATGCTGGCGATCGTGGGCCCCTCGGGCTCGGGCAAGTCCACCCTGCTCAACCTGCTCGGCACCCTGGACGCGCCGACCTCGGGCACGGTGCGCGTGTTCGGGCACGATGTGGGGTCCCTGCGCGACGACGAGCTGTCCGCGCTGCGGGCACGCTCGGTCGGTTTCGTCTTCCAGCAGTTCCACCTGGCGCCCAACGTGCGGGCCGTGGACAACGTGGCCGAGGGCCTGCTGTACTCCGGCGCGTCCAGACGCGAGCGCGGGCGCCGTGCGCTGCGGGCGCTGGAGCGCGTCGGGCTGACCGACCGCGCCGGCCACCGGCCGCACGAGCTGTCCGGCGGGCAGAGGCAGCGCGTGGCGATCGCCCGCGCTGTGGCCTCCTCCCCCCGGATGCTGCTGGCCGACGAGCCGACCGGGGCTCTGGACTCGGCCTCGGGCGCGGCCGTGATGGAACTGCTCGGCGAGCTGCACCGGGACGGGGTGACCGTGGTCGTGATCACGCACGACAGGGAGTTGGCCGCGGGTCTGCCGAGACGGGTGGAGGTGCACGACGGCCGGATCGTCGCCGACTCCGGTCGCCCGGTCCCGGTGGACACGGGTGCCGACGGCGCGGCGGGGACGGACGGCTCCGCGCGGCCCCGCGACGCGGCGCGGACGGGCTCCGCAGGACCCCGGGCCAAGGGGGTCCGGTGAGGGGGCGGGACAGGGAGGACGCGGTGGAGGCTCCGCGCGCGGGAGGCGCGGAGAG
>NZ_QPFC01000708.1:0-2473 GCF_003427465.1 Nocardiopsis sp. TNDT3
GGGTGAGGGCCATCCGGGTCGCCTCCTCGGCCATCTCGGTGAGCGGCTGGCGCACGGTGGTCAGCGGCGGCCCCATCCAGCGGGCCACCGGCAGGTCGTCGTAGCCGACCACGCTCAGGTCCTCGGGGATGCGCACGCCCAGCTCGCGGGCGGCCTCGTACAGGCCCATGGCCTGGAGGTCGTTGCCCGCGAAGACGGCCGTGGGCGGGTCGTCCAGCCGGAGCAGCTCCCGGCCCCGGTCGCGCCCGCTCTCGACGTGGAAGTCGCCGTAGCGCACGAGCGCGGGGTCGGCCGTCAGTCCGGCCGAGTCCAGCGCGGAGGCGTAGCCGTCGATGCGGGCCTTGCTGCACAGCACGTGCCGGGGCCCGCCGATGACGCCGATGCGCCGGTGGCCGAGCTCGATGAGGTGGCGGGTGGCGACCAGGCCGCCGTTCCAGTTGGCCGAGCCCACCGAGGGCATGTCCGGGCCCGGGTCCCCCGCCGGGTCCACCACGACGAAGGGGATGCCGCGCGCGGTCAGGCGCGTGCGCTGTTCGGGCGCCAGGTCGGAGAAGACCAGGATCACGGCGGTGGACTGGCGGGCGAGCACGGCGTCGACCCAGTCGTCGCGGGGGGTCTGGGCGCCCCCGGACTCGGTCAGCACGACACTGAGGCCCTCCGAGCGCGCCACGCTCTCCACGCCCCGGATGACCTCGACCGCCCAGGCGCTGTCGAGTTCGTGGAAGACCAGGTCGACCATGGAGGAACGGCCTCCGCCCGGGCCCCGGCGTCGCCGGTAGCCGTGGCGGCGGATCAGCTCCTCCACGCGTGCACGGGTCTCGCTGGCCACGTCGGCGCGTCCGTTCAGCACCTTCGAGACCGTCGGCACCGATACGCCTGCGGCTTCCGCAATTTTCGAGATGGTGACCGGCTCCGAAAGGGTGGTCCGGGCGGAGTCGGGGGTCGGGTCTGCACTCACGACGCCTGATCCTACGCGGTCATGGCAACCCCGCGCGGCTCCGGGTGATCCAGCTCTCATCCTCCTATTGACGCTCGCGGTGACGCCGCGTACATTCGGGCGCAAATATTTCGAAATACTGACCGATAGTTTCGAAAGAGGAGTGGCCATGAGAACCCCCCGCCTGGGCTCCGCCGCCGGAGCGTCGGCGCTCTGCCTGCTCGCCGTCACCGCCTGTTCCGGTGGCGGCGGCGGAGACGACCGCATGCACGTGTGGATGTACCAGGACACCCTGGTCGTGGTGCAGGAGGGCGCCGTCGAGAGGTTCAACGGGGCCTCCGAGACCGAGGCGGTCATCGACGAGGTCCCCGGG
The DNA here is from genome assembly GCF_003427465.1 of Nocardiopsis sp. TNDT3. Lineage (NCBI taxonomy): Bacteria > Bacillati > Actinomycetota > Actinomycetes > Streptosporangiales > Nocardiopsidaceae > Nocardiopsis > Nocardiopsis sp. TNDT3. The sequence continues at coordinate 1,311 of NZ_QPFC01000708.1, forward strand.
GACAGCTACGAGGAGCGCCTGCGCACGGCGATGGGCTCCAGCGAGAAGCCCGACGTGTTCTTCAACTGGGGCGGCGGCAGCATCGAGCCCTACGTCGAGCAGGACATGCTCGTCCCCCTGGACGACATGCTCGCCGAGAACCCCGAGTTCGCCGACTCCTTCATCCCCTCCATCCTGGAGGCGGGCAAGGTCGACGGCGTGCAGTACGGCATCCCCCTGCGCGGCACCCAGCCGGTCATCCTCTTCTACAACGAGACGGTGTTCGAGGAGGCCGGAGCGGAGCCCCCCGAGACCTGGCAGGACATCCTGGACCTGGTCGACACCTTCACCGAGGAGGGCGTCACCCCCTTCGCCCTGGCCGGGGCCGACCCCTGGACCGAACAGATGTGGCTCCAGTACCTCGTGGACCGCATCGGCGGACCGGAGGTGTTCGCGCGCATCGTGGAGGGCGACTCCGAGGGCTGGCGCGACCCCGCCGTGCTGGAGGCCGCCCGGATGGTCCAGGAACTGGTGGACCAGGGCGCGTTCGGCAACTCCTACGCCTCGGTCAGCTACACCGAGGGCGCGGCCTCGGCGCTGCTGTCCGAGGGCCGGGCCGCCATGCACCTGATGGGCTCGTGGGAGTACTCCACCATCCTGGACCAGAACGAGGAGTTCGCGACGAACGACCTCGGGTACGTGGCGTTCCCGCCGATCGAGGGCGGCGAGGGCGACCCCGCCAACGTGGTCGGCAACCCGACCAACTACTTCTCGGTCTCCGCCGAGACCGAGTACACGGACCAGGCCATGGAGTTCCTGACGTACATGTCCCAGGAGGAGTACGTCGCCGACATGGTGGCGAACGGCGAGGTGCCCACCACCACCAACGCCGAGGAGGTCGTCGCCGACAGCCCCAGTCCGGACTTCGCCACCTTCCAGTACGAGATGGTGCGCGACGCGCCGCACTTCCAGCTCTCGTGGGACCAGGCGCTGCCGCCGGAGGTGGCCACGCCGATGGTCACCGAGATCGAGTCGCTGTTCAACGGTGAGAGCACGCCCGAGCAGTTCGTCGACGCGCTGGCGGCCCTGTGACCGGCCGCACCGACAGCCAGGCGACCGGTGGCACCATGACCGGCGACCCGGCGGCCGGCGGTGCCGGGGCGGGCGGTCCCGCCTCCCCCGGC
>NZ_QPFC01000709.1:0-4666 GCF_003427465.1 Nocardiopsis sp. TNDT3
CGACAGGGAGGGGCGGAGCCCGCCACGGGCCCCGCCCCTCCCCCACGGCGACTCAGCCCTTGGCCAGCGTCCCCAGGTACAGCTCGATCACGTTGGGATCGTTCAACAGGTCCGCACCCGTACCGGTGTAGGCGTTGCGCCCCTGGTCCAACACGTAGCCGCGGTCACAGATCTGCAGGCAGCGACGCGCGTTCTGCTCCACCATGATCACCGACACACCCGTCCGGTTGACCTCCTTGACCCGCTGGAAGACCTCCTCCTGGTAGATCGGCGACAGACCCGCGGTCGGCTCGTCCAACAACAGCACCGACGGCTCCATCATCAGCGCACGCCCCATGGCCACCATCTGGCGCTCACCACCCGACAAGGACCCCGCCTTGGCCTTGCGCCGATCCGCCAGCAGCGGGAACAGCTCCGCCACCGCCGCGAACCGCTTCGTGAACGTCCGCGGCCGCAGGAACGCCCCCATCTGGAGGTTCTCCTCGATGGTCAGCGACGGGAACACGTTCTGCGTCTGCGGAACGTAACCCACCCCCCGCTCCACCAGACTGTGCGCCGGCAGACCCGCGATGTCGGACCCCCGCAGCGTCAGAGCGCCCTCACGCACCGGGATCAACCCGAACACCGTCTTGATCAGCGTGGACTTACCCGCCCCGTTCGGGCCGATGATCGCCACGACCTCGCCCTCGGACAGCGTCAGGGTGCACCCGTTGAGGATGTTCACCCCCGGCACGTACCCCGCCACCAGCTCCCTGGCCAACAACAGGTAGTCCTCCGGACCACCCACCGGCGCCGCCTCACCGGCCTGCTCCAGCACCTCCTCACGGTGCTCCTGCGCCACGGCGGCCTCCACGGCCTCCACCGGGACCTCGTCCGAGACCTTCGCCACCTTCTCCGGACTCGGCTGCGCGCTCTCAGTCATCACCACTCCCCGGGGCCTCGGCCGTCTCCTCCTGGGCACCCAGGTAGGCGTCGATCACCTGCTGGTTGGACCGGATGTCCGAAGGACGGCCCTCCGCGATCACCTGGCCCTGGGCGAGCACCACGATCCAGTCGCTGATACCCATGATCACGTCCATGTCGTGCTCCACGAAGAGCACCGTCTTGCCCTCGTCGCGCAACGACGTGATGTGCCCCAGCAACGACTGCACCAGCGCCGGGTTCACCCCCGCCATCGGCTCGTCCAGCATGATCATGGTCGGATCGGTCATCAGCGAACGCGCCATCTCCAACAGCTTGCGCTGACCGCCCGAGAGCGAACCCGCCATGTCGTCGCGCTTGTCGATGAGCTTGAACCGCTCCAACAGATCCAGCGCGCGACGCGTGTTCTCCCTCTCCTGCCTCCGCCACACAGGCCGCAGGAACGCACCCGCCATCCGCTCACCGAACTGGCCCGGCGCGCCCAACAGCATGTTGTCCAACACCGTCATCCGGGTCAGCGCCTTGGTCAGCTGGAAGGTCCGCACCATCCCCGCACGCGCCACCTGGTGACCGCGCCTGCCGTTGATCGGCTTGCCCTGGAAGGTCCAACGCCCCCCGTCCACCCGGTCGAAACCGGTCAACAGGTTGAACAGCGTCGACTTACCCGCACCGTTCGGACCGATCAACGCCGTGATCGTCCCCCGCTGCACCTCCAGGTGACCCACGTCCACCGCGGTCAGACCGCCGAAGGAACGGCGCACACCGTCCGCCACCAGGATCGGATCCGGCTTCGCCGAACCCGGCACGGGCTCCGCACCGGCCACACGGTCGACCCCGACCCCGGACCCGACGCCGCCGCCCACCTTGTCACTTGACATTGATCAGCATCTCCTTGCGGTCGCCGATGAGACCCTGCGGCCGGAAGACGATCAGCAACACCAGCAACAGACCCACGAAGGCCAGCTGGATCGCACCGTAGTCCGGACCGTCCAGGAACGGCAGCCACCCCATCGAGCCGAAACCCTGGAGCACACCGTCGGTGAAGTTCATCAGGAACCAGAACACCATCGCGCCCAGCACCGGACCGAACACCCGACCGGCACCGCCCAACAGCAGGATCACCCACAGGAAGAACGTCACCTGCGGCTTGAACTGGTCCGGCTGGATCGACGCCTGGTACACGGCCAGCATGCACCCCGCCAGGGCACCCACCAGACCGCCCAGCACCAGCGCCTGCATCTTGTACGCGAACACGTTCTTGCCCAGACTGCGGACCGCGTCCTCGTCCTCCCGGATGCCCTTGATGACACGCCCCCACGGACTGTGCATCAGCACCCACGTCAACCCGGCCATCAACAGCACCAGGCCCCACGTCACCACCAGAACCCACAGGTGGTTGCCGTTGTAGGACAACGCCCCGAAACCGTAACGCTCACCCCCGTCGAACGGGTTGATCGCACGGAAGTCCGACGCCAGGTTCTGCAACCCGTACACACCACCGGTCAGCGGCTCGGCGAAACCCGCCCGGTACACCAGACGGATCACCTCCGCCGCCGCGATCGTCGTGATCGACAGGTAGTCCGCACGCAACCGCAGCGTCGGAATGCCCAACAACAGGGCCATCACGAACGCGCACAACAGACCGACACCGAAACCCACCACCAACGGCAGGTCGAACACCGCCACACTGATGCCCACGCCGTAGGCGCCCACCAGCATGAAACCCACCTGGCCGAAGTTCAACAGCCCGGTGTAACCGAAGTGGAGGTTGAGGCCGATCGCCGCGAGCGCGTAGATCGCCGCGATCGGGCCGAGCGCCGACCGGGTGGACTCGGCGAGGATCGAAAGGATATCCATCGTCTTCTCTCCTAGCCGACCCGCTCACGCCGACCGAGCAGACCCTGGGGCCTGACCAGCAGCATGAGGATCATCAGCGCCAGAGCCCATGCCTGCATGAGCTGGGACGGGAACCACAGGGTGGACAACATCGCCACCAGGCCGACCGCCAGGCCGCCGACCATCGCACCGTAGGCCGTGCCGAGACCGCCGAGGATCACCGCGGCGAACATCATCAGCAGCAGACGGAAGCCCATCTCGTACTCCACCACCTGGTTGAGCCCGTAGAGCACACCGCCCAGAGCGGCCAGACCGCCACCGAGCCCCCACACGTACAGCGTGACCCGGTCCACGTCGATACCCGACGACTCCGCCAGGTCCCGGTTGTCCGACACCGCGCGCATCGCCTTGCCGATCCGGGTGAACTGCAACAGGCAGGCCACCCCCACCAGCACCACGACCGCCACCGCCATGACCACCAGGTCGCGCGGCGGCATCGACACTGGTCCCAGACGCACCATCTCCTGGAGCTGGAAACCCGCGTAACGCTCCCGGCCCGCCCCGAAGAGCACCAGGATCACGTGCCGCACCACCAGCGCCAGACCGATCGAGACGATGAACATCTGGATCATCGCCACGTTGCGGTGCCGCAGCGGACGCCAGATGTAGCGCTCCATCGACCCGCCCAGCACCGCGCCCATCAGCACCGCGACCACCGCGGCCAACCACAGCGGCACGCTCCAACCGACCGCGTCCCCCATCACGCCCAGGACCGTCGCCAGCGCGATACCCGCGAGGATCGACGACCACTGCGCGACGACCAGCGCCGTCCGCGACAGCCTGGCCTCCAGGAAGGCGCCGATCAGGACCGCCGCGCCCAACCCCAGGAAGAGCGCCAGCAGCGCGTTGCCCATACCCGCGGCACCCGTGCTGAAGAGCAGCGCGATCATCGCACCGAAGGTCACCAGGTCACCGTGGGCGAAGTTGATCAGCTTCGTCGTACCGAAGATCAACGAGAGCCCGATCGCCGAGACCGCGATGACCAGGCCGAACAGCAGACCCGCCGCGGTGAGCTGGAGCACCCGGTCCCCGAAGGAGCCACCGGCGCCGGTGTTGGGCGCCAACGACTCCTCGTCGGCCGCCTCCCCGCCGGAGGAGTCCTCCGTCTCCTCCTGCGAGGGCGAGGCCGACTCCTCCTCGGCCGCGCCCGCCGCCTCCAGGGCGACGATCAACGGCCGCCGGTCGTCCGCCTCGACCTCCACCTCGGTCTCACCGTCGACGAAGAGGGCCTCGATCACCGCGAACTCCCCGGGGACGGACTCCTGGTCCACCACCACGCGGTAGGTGCCCGGTCCGGGCAGGCCCACTTCCCACATTCCTTCAGAGTCGGTCTCCGCCGCCCCGACCTCGTCCTCGCCGTCGTAGACCGTGATCATGATGCCTTCGACACCCTGGTCCCGGTTCTCCGGATGGAGGATCTGACCGTGCAGCGCTTCACCGCCCTGTTCGTCTGCCGTCGCCGCTGGCCCCGGGATCACCAGGATGGCGGTGATCAGGGCGAGCAACACGGTCACAAGACGTGTGCGCACGCGCGCTCCTTGCGCATCTGAGGGTGGCGGTGGCGAATGCGCGCACGCGCCACCGCTGTCCTTTGCTGTTCGGTGCGGTGAGTTTAGCCCGATTTAGGCAAGTTGTTCAGATGCGCTAATGCCACGTGACCCAACCGTCACCCCATCGTGCGCAAACGAGACCAAACCGGTACACCTGGCACATTGACCCTGAACATCTGTCTTGTTTCCACCGCGTTAAGCGCCTCAAATGCACACTTTCTCCGCACCCGGCGTACCGGAGTGATCACAGGGGCCGGGAAGAGAGGGCCGCGCGGGGACGACGAAGGGGGGCCCCCCCC
>NZ_QPFC01000710.1:0-6242 GCF_003427465.1 Nocardiopsis sp. TNDT3
GCCCGCCCTCCCCGGCCTGCGCGGACGGGGCTTCGCCCTGCTCATCGCGGCGACCGCGGTCGGCCTCTGCGGCTTCGCCGCCGTCCTGCCCCTGGTCCCCCTGTGGGCCAGCCGGGGCGGCGCGGGCGAGTTCGGCGCCGGGAGCACCACCGCCGTCTTCATGCTCACCACCGTGCTCACCCAGCTCGCCATGCCCTGGCTGCTGGAGAGGGGCGGTTACCGCTGGGCCTTCCCGGTCGGCGCCCTGGTGATGGGGCTGCCCACCCCGCTGTTCGCCCTGACCGCCGACCTGGGACCGCTGCTGGCCGTCTCGGCGGTGCGCGGAGTCGGCTTCGGCATGGTCAGCGTCGCCGGAACCGTGCTCGCCGCCCGCCTGGTCCCGCACCACCAGGTCGGCCGGGCCACCGGTTACTACGGGCTGGCGGTCGGTCTGCCGCAGGTGCTCATCCTGCCCGGCGGCGTGGCGCTGGCCCTCAACATCGGCTTCGACACCGCGTTCTGGCTCACCGGTCTGTGCTCGGTCCTGGGCGGGGTCCTGGCCTGGGGCATCTGGTACGCCGACGGCGGCCGCAACCGTGCGGCGCTGCGGAGCACGGTCCGGGCCGCCCCCGAACCCGGCCCCGCCCCGGACGCGTCCGCGGGCCGTCCGCTGCTGCGGGCGCTGGCGGCGCCGCTGGTGCTCATGCTGCTGACCGCCTCGTCGGCCGGCGCGATCATCACCTTCCTGGCCATCCCCCTGGAGCAGGCGGCGTGGCTGGTGGGCGGCGCCCTGGCCGCCTACGCGCTGGCGGTGGTGGCGGGCCGCTGGACCGCCGGGATGCTGCACGACCGCCACCGGCGCGCCCTCCTGCTGCTGCCGGGCATGGTCGGCGCGGTCGCGGGGATGGCCCTGGTCACCGCCGCGCTGTGGTCGGTCGGGGACGCGCCGGGTACGGGGACGGCGCTGCTGGTGCTCCTGGGGTCGGCCGTGTTCGGCCTCGGCTTCGGCGCGGTCCAGAACGAGACCGTCACCCTCATGCTGAACCGCGCCGGTCCGGCCGGGTACGGCCGGGCCAGCGCGGTGTGGAACATCGGCTACGACGCGGGTTCGGGCGCCGGGGCGATGGTCCTGGGGCTGCTGATCCAGCTGACGGGGTACGGGCCCGCGTTCGCGGTCACGGCCGTGGCGCTGCTGGCATCGGTCCCGCTCGCCCTCGGCGGGCGCGCGGGGCGCGGGGCCCGCGCGCGAGGCTGATCCCGCCGGTCAGGCAGGGCCCGCCCGGGCCGGGACGGCCGGTCCCCGGACGACTAGTACGACGAGATGTGCACGTGGTCGTAGTGGTTCTGGGTGTTGTCGCCCCGGTCCTCCATCCACTTCCACTGGCGGGAAGCGGAGTGCCAGATCTGCTGCTCCCAGATGATGTACTTGATGCCCAGCCGGTCGGCGTTGTCGATCCCGAACTGGGAGATCTGCGAACCCAGGGACTGGTTGGCAGCAGAGGGCAGCGCACCGCCCGCGCTCATCATGAAGTCGCAGGCCTGGCCCGTGCCGTGGTCGTCGGCGCTGGAGCGCAGGCAGCCGACCGGGTAGGGCGCGCCGAACGTCTGCACGATCTCGTCGCGGATCGCCGCCATGCGCGGCGTGGCCCCGTCCCAGCCCCAGCCCCGCGCGCTGGCCGGGATGCTGCCGTCACCCGGGGTCTCGGGGATCTGCTCCGCCTCGTACTCCTCGATCCTGGCCTCGACCTCCTCGCGCTCCTCCTCCAGCGTCTCGACGAGCTCCTCGGCCTCGGCCAGCTCGGTCTGGAGCTCCTCGTTGACCAGGGCGGCCTCGTCCCGCGTCTGGATGAGGTCGTAGATCTGCTCGGACTGGCTCTGCCCGAGGTAGTTCAGCGTCGCGGCGTCGGCGAACATGCTCTCCGGGTCGCTGGAGAAGATCACCTGGAACGCGGGGTCGAGGCCGCCGCCGCTCTTGTACTGGGTGGAGGCGATGGTGGACACACCGGTCCGGGAGGCCTCCAGGCGCCCCTCGACCTCCTCCAGGTCCTCCTCCGCCTTCTCCACGCGGTCCTTGATCTCGTTGAACTGGAGGAGTTCGCCGTCGTAGCTCTCCTCCAGCTCCTCGGCCCGCCGGTTCAGTTCGTCGATGTCCACCTCGTCGTTGTCCGGCTCCGCCAGAGCCGTTCCGGGCAGGGCGACCAGCAGGGCCGCCGCCAGGGCGCTGAGGGACAGGGCGGCACGCCTGCCGCGCGCGAATGAGGGAGGAGTGGGTGTCATGTCTGCTCCGAGGATGGTCCGAGCGCATCCGGTCGGCCTGCGGCGTGTGACGGGGGGAGCCGCGGCGGTGGGAGATACTCAGCAGACCATACGAGATCTTGGCGTTACATGCCTAGTGCGTTACTCACGTGACTTGGGAGACTGCGCGGGGATGTGTCCGAAGATACCCGGAGCCGGGGACCGGACCGGACCCCGGCCAGCCGTTCCGGGTCCGGGCCCGCAGGAGGGAGGCCGGGACCCTCAGCTCGCGCCGCCGAAGGCGCTGGGCAGCTGTACGCCCGCGGGCTCGGGGGGCTCGGCGGGCATGAACCAGTCCGAGCGGCGGATGTCGCGCAGGGCCCGCTTGCGCGTCTGCGGGTCCAGGCGCTCGATGTAGACCATGCCGTCGAGGTGGTCGGTCTCGTGCTGGAGGCAGCGGGCCATCAGCCCCGTGCCCTCCACGGTGACCGGCTCGTTGCGCAGGTCCACCCCGGTGACGACGGCGTACTCGGCCCGGGTCGCGGGGTACCACAGCCGGGGGACCGACAGGCAGCCCTCGTCGCCCTCCTGGACCTCCTCCGAAAGCTCGGCGATCCTCGGGTTGATCACGTAGCCGATCCGGCCCTCGACGTTGTAGCTGAACACGCGCAGGCCCACGCCGATCTGGTTGGCGGCCAGACCCGCCCGCCCGGGGGCCTCGACCGTCTCCAGGAGGTCGTCCACCAGCGCCCTGGTGTGCTTGTCGAAGCGGGTGACGGGTGTGGTGGGCGTGACGAGGACGGGGTCGCCGAAACGGACGATGGGGCGCATGGTCATGTGCCCCAGGGTAGTCGGAAGCGTGCTCCCGACGGTACGGAAGCGGAGAATCCGGACTCGGGGCCCGGAGGCGGCTCCGGGCGGCTCAGGCCGCGGCCAGACCGGGGCGCAGGGAGTCGTCCAGCACCATCTCGATGTAGTCCAGTGCGGCCCTGCGCCGGGCCAGCGCACTCTCGTACAGGGAGGGGGCGCTGACGTTGCGCCGCACGCGCAGGCACTCGTTGACGATGCGCTGCCACCGGTCGGGGAAGGCGTGCAGGGCGTAGGCGCCCGCGCCGCTCTTGGAGGTGATCTCCCCGGTCTTGAGGGTGAAGTGCAGGCGGCTGACGCTCAGCACGCTCCAGGAGGGCGCCAGGGAGCCCAGGGCGGCCAGGCCGCGCGGCGTGACCAGGCGGCCCGCCTTCTCGCGCCAGCGCCGCCACTGCTCGTCCAGGGAGCCCAGCGACCAGGCGCGCAGGCTCTCGGGCTCGTCCCACACGTCCAGTTCGAGCGGGTGCGGGCCGCGCACGGTCACGCCGTGCTCGGCGAGGATGTGCCATGTGACGGGGTTGACGTCGGCGCTGGCCCGGTTGCGGAAACGGCCGCCGATCACCGAGGCGACCGGGCCGCAGGCCGCGGGGTCGCGGGTGAGGTCGTCCCAGGTGACGTGGACGCCGTTGAACTGGGGTCCGGTGGCGGCGGCGCGGGTGCGCGCGTGGACGCGTCGCAGCAGCTCCAGCTCGCGCCTGCCGGGCGTGTGACCGGTGACGATCACGAAGTCGACGTCGCTGGTGTGCGGGCGGAAGTCGCCGAGGGCGACCGAACCGGTCAGGTAGAGGCCTTCGACCAGGCCGGGGGCCTCCTGGTCGGCGTACGCGAGAAAGGTCTGGGCCAGCGTCTGCACCCGAGGGTGGACGGCCATGCTCACTCCAGTCTGGATGGTTCGGTGCGGATCTGGGGGCGCGGTCCGTCCGGAGGTGGGGAGTCCGGTCGGGCGGCGGCCCGGAGCGTTCCCGCGGCGTGTGCCGCCTGCGAGTACACGCTCCATCGGTACCAAGTGTGAGCGGGCCGAGGGGGTCATGGCAAGTGATCGCGCCGGACCCGCATCCTGTCTCCCCACGTCAGGTGGTGTGCGGCTATGGAGACTTGGGGGAGTGCACACCCTTGACAGAGAACGGCGTGATGTGCAAAGGGTCCTCGCGCGCGTGCGGGCGGTCCGTGCCGGCCGGAGCGGGGCGCGGCGCTCCAGCCGTGGCCCCGAGGCGGCCGGACGGGAACGGACACCGGCGGAAAACGGCGCGCTCCGAAGACGGCCGAGAATCCGCGTCCTCTCAGGCAGGAAGGCTGCCGCACATTCCGCGGCACGTGCATCCGCACCTGACGAATGCATGAGAAAAGCTTTGCTGGGTATTTCTCTAGAGAGGTCGGGGCGAAAGCGGTTATTCGTCCGCCGGAGAATGGGTGTGGTGTCCGCCATGCCCCGCCGGGGACCGGTTACGGGGCGGGAGGGAAGGAGCGGTTCGTCGGAGCAGGTGGGGGCGGCTTCCTCCCTCGGCGTCAAGGATAGCCCCCTTCGTCCTCCGGAACCCGTGAGTCCTACACCACTCTCTCCGGAAGTGGACATGCCCTGTTTTTTAGGCGATTGTTATGGTTCACGCAGACCCCCGGTGGTCATAACCACCACAGCCATTGTTCGCTTTTTTCCTCCGCGTAACACCGCACAACCCCCGTGAAACTGAGCCGCTTTACGCTCGGCGGGCAAGGCAGTTCCCCCCGCAGATGTACCGAAGGAGACGCGCATGGTCCCGACGATGGTCCTCGTAGCCGACGACTCACGTGACACCCACCGCCGGGACGCCCTGTGGGGCCTGGCCGAGGCGGTGGCGAGCAGGGGAGAGGTGCCGGTGACCCCGGCCTTCGGCAGCCCCGACGACGTCGCCGCCACCGTCCACTCCGTCCGGGGGCCCAAGGTGGTCGTCCCCGCCTTCGTCGCGGGCGGCGACGTCGCCAGCGCCCACCTGCTCTCCCGGCTCGGCCTCGGCCGTATGAGCGACTCCTGCCAGACCCCGCCCCTGGGAGCGGTTCCGTCGATCGTGGCCGACCTCGCCGGGCGGCTGGCCGACTCCGGCTGGGGTCCGTCCGACGGCGTGGTCCTGGCCGCCGACGGCACCACCGGCACCGAGGAGCACCAGGTCGTCATGGACGTGGCGCGCATGCTCAGCCGCCGCCTCGACTCCCCGGTCCAGGTGGGCTACCTGCGCACCTGGGCGCCCTCGGTGGTCGACGCCGTCGACCGGCTGCGCCGCCACGGCCAGGACAACGTCGCCGTCGCCGCGTGGAGGCTCGTGGACGGCCCCGACTTCGACCTGCTGCGCGGTCTGGACGTCACCGCGATCACCGAGCCCCTGTGGCCCTCCGAGCTGGTCGTGGACACCCTCCTCGCCCAGCACCGGGCGGTCAGGGGGCGCCTGGCCTGAGAACGCGGTCCCCGACGAGCCGACACCGACGGTGACACCGTCCGCCGCACGGGTGATCGCGGGAGTCCGGGGCGCCGCTGCGCCGTTACCGGGGGCGCGCGGATGGGTAGGGGGCAAACGGGCGGGAACTCCCCGCACCCACAAACACGGCATCCGTACCGCGCCGCCTCCCGCACGGCGCGGTGGCGACCGGACGCGACTCCTCCGGCGGCCCCCGCCTCCCCCCGCCGGCGCGGAGGTCTACCCGCGACCGGTCCGGGACCCGAACAGAGCCAGTGCGCCGCGGACCGTGCGGTCCGCGGCTCCGCCGACCCGCGAGGGGCCCACCCCGAACCGTCATCGACGCGAGCGAACCTAAGGTGGATGTATGAACGACGTCACAGCGCAGTTCGTCGATGACCGGCAGCGTCGGCGTCTGGAACGGCGCTTCGGCAGTCACGTCGGCGAGTGGCTGACCGAACTCCCGGGGATCGTCTCCGGGATCGCCTCCGACTGGGGGCTGACCGTCGAGGGCCCGGCCCCCCACGGCCGGACCTCCGTCGTCGTCTGCGTCGTGCGCCCGGACGGCGACCGCGCGGTCCTCAAGCTCTCACCGGACACCGGCCTGGCCGCGTCCGAGGCACGGGTGCTGCGGATGTGGGAGTCCTCCGGGCGCGTACCCCGCGTGTGGGAGGTCGACAACGCGCGGGGGGCCATCCTCATGGAGTGGATCGGCGGCGAGACCGTCGCGGCGGG
>NZ_QPFC01000711.1:0-11626 GCF_003427465.1 Nocardiopsis sp. TNDT3
CGCGAGGGCCACGACCGCAAGAAGGGCGACCACGGCGACGAGGACCACAAGGGCAAGGACCACAAGGACGGCTACCACGAGGACGACGAGGACGAGGACAAGGACCGCGACCGGCGCTAGTCGCCGGGTCCGCGCGTCCGGCTGAGCACGGCGCGCCCGCGCAGGAGGGGGCGCGCGGCGCCGACGCGGCGGACCCGCTCTCCTCATCGCAGCGCCGCCCGCGGCCCCCGATCCGCGGGCGGCGTCTGTCGTGTCGGCGTCCGGCCGGACAGCCGCTCAGTCCTCCCGCGACTCCGCCGCGGCTTTGAGGCGCACCAGCGTCTGCTCGATGCTCCGCGCGTTCCTCGCGGGCATCCCCATGAGGACGTAGAAGGCCGGCAGGCCCCTGGAGTAGTCGAAGGTCTCCGTGACGCGGGTGCCCCCCTCCGCCAGTTCCTCCAGCTCGTAGCGCCAGCGGTGCGGACCGAAGTGCCGCCAGGCGATGAGGCGGTCCTCCTCGTACTCCACCACCCGGTTGGTGATCCGGTAGCCGACGCCGAACATCCTCATGTCCATGCCGAACTCGCTGCCCCTCTCCAGCCGCTCCGGCCCGAAGAGGCTGGAGAGGACGGTGTCGGAGCCGTCGAACTCGGCGTGCCGTTCCGGCGCCGCGATGATGTCGAAGATCCGCTTGGCGGGAGCGTCGACCACGACGCTCCGCGCAACCCTGTGTTTGGCCATGACCGCATCATGGCAGCGCCGTGCGGACCGGCCCCGGCCACCCCGCCGGATCGGGGTTCAAGCCCGGACGGCGTGCCGCTCCACCGCCGCGAGCCCTCCGCCCTCCGCGGTGACGTGCACCACCCAGAAGGAGCCCTTGCGCAGCCCCAGCTGCTGGGAGAAGGGCGCGCCCAGCCGTGTGAGCGCCTCGGCCATGAGCTGCGGGACGAGTTCTCCGTGCGTGCACACGACGGTCGGCCTCCCCTCGGCCAGGACGCGCGCGAACGCCTCGCGGGCCTCCTCCACGCCGTACGGGGAGCCGTTGGAGGACGAGCGGATCGTGAACGCCCGCTCGGTGCGCGTGGGCACGTCGTACTCCACCGTGTAGGGCAGCAGCGACTCGGTGCACCGCGCCGCCGCCGACGTCACCACGCGGGGCCGCCCGTAGGCGCCCAGCACCCGGGGCAGGGCCAGGGCGTCGGCGCGCCCGGTCCCGTCCAGGGGCCGCAGGAGGTCGTCGTCGGTCCAGGCGCCCTTGTCCCCCGCCGACAGGTGCCGCAGCAGGATGACGGGGAAGGTGGTCGCGGGCCCGGCCAGGAAGTTGTCGACCACCCGCACGTCGTGGTCGTAGGTGAGGCGGTCGCGGGCCTCCTCCACCGGCACCCACTCGACCAGGTCCACCTCCTCGTTGGGCGGGTAGTCGATCCCCGCGGCCGGGTCGGCGGTGGTGGCCGCCCACCACTCCACCTGTTTGGGCCAGCCGTCCTTGAGGTAGCGCTGCGGGGGGAGCCTGCGGCCCAGCACGGGGATCAGGCCGGTCTCCTCGACCACCTCGCGGACCGCGCCGGTCACGGCGTGCTCGCGGCTCTTGAGCTTGCCCTTGGGCAGGGACCAGTCGGCCCGGTCGGGCCTGCGGACCAGGACGATCTCGGTGCCGCCCGGGCCCTCGCGCCACAGCAGGGCGCCCGCCGCGCGGATCGGTTCGAGGTAGCCGCCGACCGCCGTCTCGCGCAGGGGCCCGGCCCCGTGGGCTCCCTCGACCGATCCCTCCACGTCTCCCCCGTTCTGTACGGTGCTCACCCGCCCTCCACCACGCGCAGGTGGCGGTCGCCGCGCAGGCTGTCCTGGAGGTCGGTGAGCGGTCGCCCGTCGTCGTCGCGGGTGAACCGGGTCCACGTCCCGTCGGGTTCGAGCCGCCAGGACGAGGTGCCGTCGTCCATCGCCAGGTCCATGAGGCGCACCAGCCTGCGGCACTGCTCGGTGTCGGCCACGCGTACCAGGGCCTCGACCCGGCGGTCGAGGTTGCGGGGCATCAGGTCGGCGCTGCCGATCCACACCTGGGGCCGCCAGCCGTTGGCGAAGACGAAGATGCGGGAGTGCTCCAGGAAGCGGCCCAGGATGCTGCGCACCCGGATGTTGTCGGACAGTCCGGGCACCCCGGCGCGCAGGACGCAGCTGCCGCGCACCCACAGGTCGACGCTCACCCCGGCCTGGGAGGCCCGGTACAGGGCGTCGATGATCTCCAGGTCGACCAGGGAGTTGACCTTGATCCGGATGCGGGCGGGCTCGCCCCTGAGGCTGTTGTCGATCTCGACGGCGATCTGTTCGAGCAGGCTCTCGCGCAGGGCGCCGGGCGCCACGAGCAGGCGCTGGTAGTGCTTCTTGCGGGAGAAGCCGGTGAGGCTGTTGAAGAGGTCGCTGACGTCCTCGCCCACCTCGGGGTCGGCGCTGAACAGGCCGAGGTCCTCGTACATGCGGGCGGTGCTCGGGTTGTAGTTGCCGGTGCCCACGTGGCAGTAGCGGCGCAGCAGCCCGTCGTCGTCGCGGCGCACGACCATCGACAGCTTGCAGTGGGTCTTGAGGCCGACGACGCCGTAGACGACGTGGCAGCCCGCCTGTTCGAGCTTGCGGGCCCACTGGATGTTGTTCTGCTCGTCGAAGCGGGCCTTGATCTCGACCAGGACCACGACCTCCTTGCCCTCGCGGGCGGCCTCGATGAGGGACTCAACGATGGGCGAGTCGCCGCTGGTGCGGTACAGGGTCTGCTTGATCGCCATGACCTCGGGGTCGGTGGCGGCCAGGGCCAGGAAGCGCTCGGTGGTGGTGGCGAAGGACTCGTAGGGGTGGTGGACGAGGACCTCGTTCTCGCGGACGGCGGCGAAGAGGTCGCCGGAGGTCAGGGCGCGCGGTTCGACGGGGACCATGGGCGGGTAGCGCAGCTCGGGCCGGTCGGTGTCGGCGATCTGGGACAGTCCGGCGAGGTTGAGCGGACCGGGGACCCGGTAGATCTCCTCCTCCTCGGCGCCCAGCTCCTCGGTGAGTATGGCCAGGGCCTCGTCGCTGATGTCGTGTTCGACCTCCAGGCGCACGAGCGGGCCGAAGCGGCGGCGCAGCAGCTCGTTCTCCAGGGAGGTGACGAGGTCGTCGGTCTCGTCCTCGTCGACCTCCAGGTCGGCGTTGCGCGTGACCCGGAAGGCGTTGTGCTCCAGGATCTGCATGCCCTCGAAGAGCTGGGGCAGGTGGGCGGCGACGATGTCCTCGACGGGGACGAACCGGCCGCCCTCGCGGTCGCCCAGCTCGATGAAGCGGGGCAGGGAGCTGGGGATCTTGACCCGGGCGAACATGCGGCGCCCGTCGTGGGGGTCGCGGACGGCGACCGCGAGGTTGAGCGAGCGGCCGGAGATGTAGGGGAAGGGGTGCGCGGAGTCGACCGCGAAGGGTGTCAGCAGCGGGTAGACCGAGCGCTGGAAGTAGCCGCGCAGGTTCTCGCGCTCGACGGTCTCCAGCTCGTTCCAGCGCACGACGCGGATGCCGACCTCGCGCAGGGCGGGCGCGACGCTGTCATGGAAGCAGGCGGCCTGGCGGAGCATGAGTTCGCGGGTGAACCGGGAGATGCGCCCGAGCAGCGCGCGGGGGTGGTGTCCGCTGGAGGAGGCGACGGACAGGCCGGTGGCCAGGCGGCGTTTGAGCCCGGCCACGCGCACCATGAAGAACTCGTCCAGGTTGCTGGAGAAGATCGCCAGGAACCGCGCGCGTTCCAGGAGGGGGATGTCCTCGTCCTCGGCGAGTTCGAGCACGCGCTGGTTGAAGCGCAGCCACCCCTCCTCCCTGTCCATGAACCTGTCGGCGGGAAGCTCGGGCGTACCGGCGGCGGGCCCATCGGGTGTTGGCGCTGTTTCCGTGCTCACAGTGGGCAGACTCCCCCTTTTCCATGACCGCGAGGTGACAACCCCGTGAGGGGAAAATGACCGCGACGCGACTGGTGTGGTCCCTCTGTAGCCCTATGCCCTTTCCTGCCGCTGTTTTCCCCTTCCGACCGCGGGTTTTACCGTTCGTCCGGTGGTCGGATCCGGTCACATGACGCCGGTCTGGAGATCGGGGGGCATGAGCATCAGGAACATGCCGACGCGCATCACCACCTGGATCCACGTGTTGCGGAAGCACGTCCACAGGTAGCCGTAGAGGAGGCTGGCCGTGGCGTAGGTGAGCAGGGCCAGGCCGGTGTTGTACACCAGGTCGGCCCCCGGCAGCTGGGACACCGCGTCGTAGGGCTGGATGAGGGCGTAGGTGAGGGCGAAGACCACCGAGGTGGTGACGATGCCGCCCCAGCGGCCCATGAGGATCTCCAGGCGGGTCTGCACCATCCCCCGGAAGAAGATCTCCTCGCACACCGCCATGACGGTGAACGCGAGCACGTAGCCCAGCAGTTGGAGGGAGGGCCCCGGCAGCCCCAGGCGCGGGATGAGCAGGTAGCCGATCAGGACCAGCGCGATGGCGATCGGGACCATCCCGAGCCAGCGCCAGGGCTCGGACACCTTCAGCGCGACCGCGGGCATGGCGGTGCCCTTGCCGTCCAGGGTGATGCCGGAGCGGTCCATGACCAGCAACGGCAGGGTGAACAGGAACAGCAGGCGCGAGACCAGGGCCTCGGACATGGCCAGGTCGGCCCCGAACACGGCCTCGTAGGTGGCGAAGACCATCGACAGCAGTGCCATGGACACCACGAAGCCGGCGAGGAACAGTCCCAGCCAGCCCAGTTCCCGGCCGATGGGGTGGCCGTCCATCGCCTGGACGACGCGGCGGTCCAGCTGGTCGCGGGCGCCGAAGCCCCTGACCATGGCCCAGGCCAGGATGCCGCCGATCAGCATCGGGGACCAGGAGATCAGGAAGAGGACCAGGGAGTCGTCGAGGATGTCGGAGCGCAGTACGGGGTGGGCGAGCATCGGCACCGCGACGAACACCAGGGCGGCCAGCACCCCCCAGACGAGCCCCCATCTTCGCACCATGGTCACAAGAGTCCCCCCTGTCTCAGAACTCTCATTCTGCCCAAGGGGAAACTAAAAGCTACTTAATGACTACGGTATGTCGCCACTCGCCTCGACATGTCCCGTCACGCCGAGGGGCCGCCCCCCAAGGAGCGGCCCCGGCTGTACGCGGGTGCGGGAGCCCCTTCAGAAACCGTTGTCGAGCACCGAGCGGAGGAAGGACTTGGTGCGCTCCTCCTTGGGGTCGCCGAAGATCTGCTCCGGCGTGCCCTCCTCGGCGATCTGGCCCTGGTCGAACATGAGCACCCGGTGCGACACGTCGCGCGCGAAGCCCATCTCGTGCGTCACGCACAGCATCGTGATGTCCGTGGTCTCGGCGACCTCGCGCAGCACGTCCAGGACCCCGGCCACCAGCTCCGGGTCCAGGGCCGAGGTGACCTCGTCCAGGAGCAGGATCTCCGGCTGCATGGCCAGCGCGCGGGCGATCGCCACGCGCTGCTGCTGGCCGCCCGAGAGCTGGGTCGGGTGGGCGTCGATCTTGTCGCCGAGCCCGACCAGCTCCAGCAGTTCCTCGGCCTTGGCGTTGGCCTCGCCCTTGGGGGTGCCCAGCACGTGCACGGGCGCCTCGGTGATGTTCTGCCGGACGGTCATGTTCGGGAACAGGTTGAACTGCTGGAACACCATGCCGACGCGCTTGCGGCGCGCGCGCAGGTAGGACTCGTTCGCCCGGGTCAGGCCCTGCCCCTTGCGCATGTGGCTGAAGGGCTCGCCGCCCACCCAGATGACGCCCTCGGTGACCTTCTCCAGGGTCATCAGCAGGCGCAGGATGGTGGTCTTGCCCGAACCGCTGGGGCCGATGAGCGTGACCCGCTCGCCGGGGGCGACGGAGAAGTTCAGGTGGTCGAGCACCGTGAGGTCGCCGAAGCGCTTCACCACGTCGTCGAAGACGATCAGGGACTGGTCCCGGGGGCCGCTGCCGACACCCTGGGGTTCTTCGTTCACGGGGGTGTCAGACAGCGGCATAGCGTCGCTCCAGTCGTCGGATGAGGATGGCGGACGGGATGCTCACGAGCAGGAACAGGATCCCGACCAGGGTGTAGGCCTCCACGATGCGGAAGTCCGCGCTGCCGACCTGCTGGGCCTCGGTGAGCAGCTCGGGCACGCTGATCGCCAGCAGCAGCGGCGTGTCCTTGAACATGGCGATGAGGTAGTTGCCCAGCGCCGGGATGGTCCTGCGGATCGCCTGCGGCAGCACGATCGCGCCCCAGGTGCGGCTGGCGGGCAGGCTCAGCGCCCGGGCCGCCTCCCACTGCCCCTTGGCCACGCCCTCGATGCCCGAGCGGTAGACCTCGGCGGTGTAGGCCGCGTAGTGCACGCCGATCACGACGACGCCCACGGTCATCGCGGAGATGTCGGCCGGGGTCAGGAGGAAGACGAACACCAGCTGGATGATCAGCGGGGTCGTCCGGATGAACTCCATGACCGCGTGCAGGACGGGACCGAAGAACGGCGTCCGGCGAGCGATGGCGATCGCCAGGCCCAGGACCAGCGCGATCAGGTAACCGAGCACGGTGATCTGGACGGTCACCCACAGGCCGCCCAGCAGGTCCGGCATGACCTCGAAGGTCCACTCGAAGTCCCAGAACATCACTTGGCCACCCCCGCCTTCGCGTCGACGGCCGGGGGCCGCAGGAGGGACGCCAGGCCTCCGCCGCCCGGCGCGGCGCGGCCCAGCTTGCGGTTGGCGCGGCGTTCGAGCAGTCGCATGCCGAGGATGAGCACCTGCGCGATCAGGTAGTAGAGGACGAAGGCGCCGATGAAGGCGATCACCGTCTCACCCGTGGCCTGGCGCATGTTCTGCGCCACGGCCGTCAGGTCGGCCACACCGATGAGGTAGGACACCGCGGTGGCCTTCATCAGCTCGATGTTGAGGTTGCCGAACGTGGGCAGCATCTGGGCCCAGGCCTGGGGCAGCACGACCAGGCGCGTCCGCTGGAACCAGGAGAGGTTCAGCGCGACGGTGGCCTCGACCTGCGGCCTGGGCACGGCGTTGATGGAGGAGCGCACGACCTCGGCCCCGTAGGCGCCCAGGTTGAGCCCCACGGCGAGGATCGCGGCGAAGTTGTCGGCCAGCTGGTAACCGGTCAGCTGGGGCAGGGCGAACGCCATCCAGAACATCAGCACCAGGGCGGCGATGCCCCGGAACACCTCCACGTAGACCGTGGCGACGGCCCGGGGGAGCCAGTGGCGGATCGTCCCCATGATCCCGAAGACCATGGCGAGGACGAAGGCCAGCGCGATGCCTCCGAGGGTGAGCTGGATGGTGACCCACGCGCCCTCGGCGTAGAGCGGTAGCCGCTGGATCAGGAAGTCCACTGCGGGTTCATCCCTCGCAGAGTTCGGCGGTGGTCGTGTCGTCGGGCAGGTCGGCCTCGGTGAAGCCCCACTCCTCGCCCAGTTCCAGGAGGCGTCCGCTCTCCTTGAACTCGGCGATCACCCGGTTGACCTCCTCCAGGAGCTGGGTGTCCTGCTGGCGCAGGCACAGCCCGCCCCAGCCCTTCTCCTCCCGGCCGTCGATCTCGGGGAAGAAGGGTTCGGTGACCTCGAAGGGGCCGCCCCGGTCCTGGAGGAGGTAGGTGTGGGACACGCTGAGCATGGACATCGCGTCCACGCGCCCGGCCTCCAGCAGCTCGTAGCCCGCGGTCTGGTTGGGGATGAGCTCCATCTGGTTCTCGGGGACCTCGAAGTACTCGGCGTAGGTCTGCTCGACCGAACCGTTGAGGACCGCGAGCATGAGGTCGGGGTTGTCCACGAAGTCCGTGAAGTGCTGGATGTTCTCCGGGTTGCCCTCCGCGACCATGAAGGCCTCGGGGGAGGTCGCGGTGGGCTCGCTGAAGGCGACCTGTCCGCAGCGCTCGGGGGTGATGAACATGCCCGCGGCGATGACGTCGAAGCGGTTCGCGTTCAGGCCGGGGATCAGCCCGTCCCAGTTCACCGAGGAGGCCTGGATCTCGGGGACGCCCAGCTCCTCGAAGACCGCCTTCGCCACGGCTGGGGACTGCCCGGCCGGGTTGCCGGAGTCGTCGACGAAGCCGAAGGGGATCTCGTTGGCGAGGCCGACGGCCACGAAGCCCTGTTCGCGCAGCCGGTCCAGGGTCGAGGCGCCCTCCTCCCCCTCTCCTCCTCCGCCGTCGACGCGGGTGCAGGCGGCCAGTCCGAGGGTGGCCAGCCCCACTCCTCCCAGGCGGAGCGCGTCACGGCGGCCCCAGGTTCCTCTGCGTACTGCGGGTACCGGCTTCTTCACGACTGCTCCTCGAAAGACTCGCGGGAGCGGCGCCCTCGCCTGGCTGGACGACAGCGCCGCGCATTCGGATAGGTACTGGCGCGGGCGGCCCGCGGCGCCGGGCCGCGGCTGCGGCCGCCGCCCGGGGACAGGGCGCGGCGGCACAAGTACGGGGGACTCCCTCCCCGGGCAGGACCGGCAGTAACAGGACCCGATTAGTCCGTTATGCACTGGTTATTCACGTGCAGTCTCGGGGTGACCCGGCCTTTGGCCTGCTCAGGGCGGGTCACCTGGTGCTCGTAACTTTGGGTCCGATTCTCCGTCACCCTGGGGCGCCACCCGCGCGACACTCCGAGGACGCCCGGACGCCGCCTTCCGCGAACGCGAACGGGCGGGGCCGACCGGCCCCGCCCGCGTGGTCCGACAGTCCTGGGATCAGGCCTCAGGCGTCTTCCTCGACGACGAGGGGGTAGACGCCGTTCTCGTCGTGCACCTCACGACCGGTGACGGGCGGGTTGAACACGCACAGCACGCGGAAGTCCGTCTTGGGGCGGACGGTGTGCCTCTCGTGGCCGTCGAGCAGGTAGAGGGTGCCCGGGGTGATGATGTGCTTCTCCCCGGTCTCCTCGTTGGTCAGCTCGGCCTCGCCCTCGATGCAGTGCACGAGCTCGACGTGGTTGGCGTACCAGAAGGTCGACTCGGTGCCCGCGTACAGGACGGTCTCGTGGAAGGAGAAGCCGACCTTGTCCTTGGCCAGGACGATCCGGCGGCTGCGCCAGTTCTCCGTCTTGATGTCGGCGTCGGTGTCGTTGACCTCGTCCATGCTGCGAACGATCACTGTGCTCCCCCTCTACGCGCTCTCGGCGCTCCTGTGGTGGTACGGCACACGGGGAGGGGCCGGACGACGTCCCGAGGGTCGCCGCCCGGCCCCGCACCGTGTGGTGTGGAAATCCCCCTGTGGGAGTCCCTAGGCGGGCTGGGCCGCCTTGACCGCGGCGCGGGCCGCGTCAGCCATGATGTCAAGACCGGCCGTGAGTTCCTCCTCGCTCGCCGTGAGCGGCGGCAGGAGTTTGGCCACCTCGTCCTCGGGGCCGGAGGTCTCCAGGAGCAGGCCCCGCTCGAAGGACTCGGCGGCGACCTTCTTGGCGATGTCGGTCTGCTCGAAGGCCAGACCCCGGGCCAGGCCGCGGCCGCGCACGTGCGCGCCGAACTCGGCGTGCTCGGCGGCCATCTCGGCCAGGCGGGCGGCGACCATGTCGCCCTTGGCCTTGACGGAGTCGGAGAAGGCCGAGTCGCTCCAGTAGCGGCGCAGGGCCCCGACGGCGGTCACCATGGCCGGGTTGAACCCGCGGAAGGTGCCGTTGTGCTCACCCGGCTCCCACACGTCCAGCTCGCGCTTGAACAGGGTGAGGGCCATGGGCAGGCCGTAGCCGCTGATGGACTTGGACAGCGTGACGATGTCCGGGGTGATCCCGGCCTCCTCGAAGCTGAAGAAGTCGCCGGTGCGGCCGCAGCCCATCTGGATGTCGTCGACGATCATGAGGATGCCGTACTCGCGGCACAGGTCCGAGAGCTCGCGCAGCCACTGGGCGCTGGCGGCGTTGATGCCGCCCTCGCCCTGGACCGTCTCGACGATGACGGCCGCGGGCTTGTCCAGGCCGCTGCCGCTGTCGTCCAGCAGGCTGCGCAGCCACAGGAAGTCCGGCGTCTTGCCGTCCAGGTAGTTGTCGAACGGCATCGTGGCGACGTGGCCCAGCGGCACGCCCGCGCCGCCGCGCTTCATCGAGTTGCCGGTGACGGCCAGGGCGCCCAGGGTCATGCCGTGGAAGCCGTTGGTGAAGTTGACGATGGTCTCGCGACCGGTGTACTTGCGGGCCAGCTTGAGCGCGGCCTCGACCGCGTTGTTGCCCGCGGGTCCGGGGAACTGGACCTTGTAGTCGAGGCCCCGGGGTTTGAGGATGATCTCCTCGAAGGTCTTCAGGAACTCGCGTTTGGCCACGCTGTAGGCGTCGAGGCTGTGCACGATCTTGTCGTCGGTCAGGTACTCGATGAGCGAGGTCTTCAGCTCGGGGTTGTTGTGCCCGTAGTTGAGCGACCCCGCACCCGCGAAGAAGTCGAGGTAGGGCTTGCCGTCCTCGGAGTAGACGTGGCTACCGACGGCCCGGTCGAACACGACCGGCCAGTTCCGGCAGTATCCGCGGACTTCGGACTCCAGGCGCTGGAAGGTCTCCATCGTGTGTTCCTCGGTTCCTTTATCCCAGGTTCGTGGGCTCATGGCTTGGGCGACGGGGTGGGTCGAACGGGTCCGGTGCGGACGGTCGGTCATGCTCCGGGCCCGGCTCCGAGAGGTCCGATGCGTACGAGGTCCTCGGGGTCGTGGGGGGTGTCCTCCTGGGGGAAGTGTTCCCCGGTGAAGAGCGGACTCCACACCGCCTCGGCGCCCCGGTCCCGGGCGAACGAGGCGAACAGGGCGCGGGAGGCGGTGTTGTCGGCGGTGACGGTCGCTTCGAGGTAGCGCAGGCCGCGGTCGGTGATCCGGTCGCCGACGAAGTCGAGCATCCGGCGGGCCAGCCCCTGTCCGCGGTACGCGGAGTCGACGGCGACCTGCCAGAGGAAGTAGGTGTCGGGGTCGTCGGGCCGCACGTAACCGGTGACGTAGGCCGCGACACGGCCCTCGTCGTCGCGGGCGACGACGCTGGTCGTGGCGAAGTCCCGGCACCAGAGCGCGTAGGCGTACGGGGAGTTGGCGTCCATGCCGTTCTCCCGCGCCAGCCGCCACATGTGCGGTCCGTCCTCCGGGGACGGGTGCGACAGGCGCACGCCTCCACGGCCCGCGGCACCTGGATTTTCCGAGGCCGTGGCCCCGGTGTCAGTCCGGTCGCGTGCTTGGAGGTTCGTTCGTAGATGTGGCACGTCGATCGAATTTAGCGAACGAATGTCAATGACATTTCGTGGAGGCCGCTCGCGGATGTTTGGGCAGACCGCCCACGGGTATGGCCTGTTTATTTAGCGGCGCCCCAAAGCTCTGACCTGGACTTTCGGGGGACGTCCGGGAGCGGACGGGACACACGCTCACGCCCCGCCCAACAGGGGGTTCGGCGCCGCGGCCGTGTGGGGCGGGCTCGGGGCTCCGCCGGGGAGGGCGGTCGCCGGCGTTCGGTGGACCGACAACCGTCAGGGTCAAACATAGATCCTCGCGGAGCAATATTAAGCGTGCGTTAAGTCACATCAATTCGGTGGAAAGCTCGCGACATAACGCCACTTGGGGGCTCCGCGCCCGCGCCACACGGTACGCCGGAAGGAGCTGCCGGCACACCCGAAACGCCGGCACGCGCAAGGACGCGGCCTTTGGCGCGGCCGCGTGGGGGCAGGGGGAGGG
>NZ_QPFC01000712.1:0-1668 GCF_003427465.1 Nocardiopsis sp. TNDT3
TACAGCCCCAGCGGCCTCGGGAGGCTGGGCGGCCCGCCGTCCGAGCAGCGGCTGTACCCGCCGCTGCGCAGCGCCCGGGAGGCCGCGCGCGTCTGGCAGGTCTCCGAGGAGCTGACCAGGGTCTCCTTCCCCGCCGCCGTCTGACCGCCCTGTCCGACCGCCACCGCCTGCCCGACCGCCCCACAACCCACGGAGACCGCATGAGTACCGCCGCCCCCCGCACGCCGAGACCCAGGAGCCCCTGGTGGGTGCTCGTCGGCAGCGGCACCGCCAACGCCGTCGGCCCCCAGATGTACCTGGCCACCATCGGCCTGTTCGTCCTGCCGATCGTGGAGGACACCGGCTTCAGCCGCACGACCGTCACCGGGGCCTTCTCGGTCGCGGCGGTCGGGATGGCGATCGGCCTGGTCATCGTCGCCCAGCTCGTGGACCGCTTCGCCGCGCGGTACATCCTCGTGCCGGGGTTCGTGCTGTTCGCGGCCTCGATGGCGCTGATCGGGCTGGTGCCGCCGGTCGAGTGGGTCTACCTCGTCCCGTGCTTCTTCGTGGGCTTCTTCGGGGCCGGGACGGCCGTGCCCGCCACCAGGGCGGTGGTGAGCTGGTTCGACAACAACCGCGCCCTCGCCGTCGGAGTGGTGACGGGCATCATCGGGCTGGGCTCGGCCCTGGCCCCGCTGCTGGCCGGAGCGCTCATCGAAGGCGTCGGATGGCGGACGGCCTACGGCCTCATGGCGCTGATCTCGGTCCTGGTGTCGGTCACGATGGTCACCCTGTTCGTGCGCGCCCGCGCCGAACGGCACGTGCGCGGACGACTCGTCCGGGAGGCCCGGGTGGAGGGCCGCGAGGTCAGCCTCGAACTCCCCGGCCTGACGGTCGGCGAGGCGGTCCGCACCCGGCAGTTCTGGGGCATCGCGCTCGGGCTGGGCCTGGTCGGGGTCGTCGTCTACGGCCTCCAGGTCCACCTCGTGCCGATGATGACCGACCGCGGGCTGAGCGCCGACCAGGCCGCCACCCTGCTGGTCGTCTTCGGACTCGCCTCGCTGGTGGGCCGGGTGGCGGGCGGCCTCATCCTCGACCGGGTGCACGCGTGCGTCATCGGTCCGATCGTGATGATCGCCCCCATCGCCGGGATGTTCTTCCTGGAGCCGCCGTTCGGTGCCGCGGCCGTCGCGGTCGCCTTCATCGGCGTCGCCTTCGGCATCGAGGGCGACCTGCTCGCCCTGCTCATCACCCGCTACCTGGGCACGCGCTACTTCGGCCGCATCCTGGGCCTGGTCCAGGCCGCGTTCCTCCTGGGCAGCGCGCTGGGGCCGCTGCTCCTCGGGCTGGGGTACGACCTGCTGGGCTCCTACGACCCCGTCATCCCCGTCCTGATGGGCGTCCTCGTCGTCGGCGCGGTCCTCATCGCGACCCTGGGCCGCTACGTCTACCCCGCCGTCAACGGCTTCGACCGCCTCGCCGCCCGTGACGAACTCGCCGCCTCCGAGGTGCTGAGCGACATCGCCGGGAGCGGCGACGCCCACGGCTCCCCGGACAGGCCGCGGGCCCGGGCACACGGCTGAGCGGCCCGAGAACGGCACACCAACCGGGCCGCCGCGGGTCCGGGGACCGTGATCCCGTCCCGTCCCGTCCGCCCGGGCCGGAACCCGTGGGCACACCACCCGGCCC
>NZ_QPFC01000713.1:0-1225 GCF_003427465.1 Nocardiopsis sp. TNDT3
CCCTCAGCGGCGACCCCGTCCACTCCCACCCCCTCTCCGGCAACGTCAGGCTCTCGGGGCGCTCCGGTCCCGGCAGTGTCTCCGCGACCTCGGGCGCCAGCGTCAGCGGCGCCGGACGCGGCAGCCGCCGCTCCTCCCGCGGCATGCTCGGCATGGGCATGGTCCAGGTGCCCCTCGTCCCCTACCGGGACCCCTCCGAAGCCGTCATGGACAACCCCGTCGTCGCGGAGAAGAACCGCTTCTGCGGCAACTGCGGGGAGCGGGTCGGCCGCACCCAGGGCGACCAGCCCGGGCGCACCGAGGGCTTCTGCCGCAAGTGCGGGACCCAGTTCTCCTTCACGCCCAAGCTCTCCCCCGGGGACCTGGTCGGCGGCCAGTACGAGGTGCTCGGCTGTCTGGCCCACGGCGGCCTCGGCTGGATCTACCTGGCCCGGGACCGCAACGTCAACGACCGCTGGGTGGTCCTCAAGGGCCTGCTCAACGCCGGTGACGCCGAGGCGCACAAGGCGGCCGCCGCCGAGCGCGCGTTCCTCTCCGAGGTCGAGCACCCCAACATCGTCAAGATCATCAACTTCTCCCAGCACCCCGACCCGCGCACCGGCATCCCCGGCGGCCACATCGTCATGGAGTACGTGGGCGGCAAGTCCCTGCGCGAGCTGCTCATCGAGCGCCGGGAGGACGACCCCGACGCCGTCCTGCCCCCGGACCAGGTCATCGCCTACGGCCTGGAGGTCCTGCGGGCGCTGGGCTACCTGCACTCCAGGAGCCTGCTCTACTGCGACTTCAAACCCGACAACGTCATCCAGAGCGAGGAGCAGATCAAGCTGATCGACCTGGGCGGCGTGCGGCGCATGGACGACACCGTCAGCCCCGTCTACACCACGCCCGGGTACCGGGTGCCCGAGGAGGAGCTGCGCGGCCCCGGCCCCACGGTCAGCGCCGACCTGTACTCGGTCGGCCGCGCCCTGGCCGTGCTCAGCTTCCGCTTCAGCTTCATGCGCGACCACCCGCACAGCATCCCGCCGAGGGAGACCGTGCCGCTGCTCCAGCGCCACCCGTCCTTCGACCGGCTGCTGCGCCGCGCCACGCACAGCGAACCCGAACTGCGCTTCCACGACGCCGAGGACATGGCCGACCAGCTCACCGGCGTCCTGCGCGAGGTGCTCTCCGACCTGGAGGGAACGCCGCACCCCGCCCCCTCGACCCTGTTCGGCGCGGAGAACCC
>NZ_QPFC01000714.1:0-5512 GCF_003427465.1 Nocardiopsis sp. TNDT3
TTCCCGATCGTGCTGGTCGGCACCGAGTTCTGGGCCGGGCTGCTCCTCCGACTGCACGTGCTGTCGGTGGATGTCCAGGTGGGACTTGCGGATGATGTCGACCACCTCGTCGAGGTCGTCGGTCACCTGGACCAGCTCCATGTCGTGCGACTTGATGAGCTGGTTCTCCAGCAGGCTGGAGCGGATCCAGTCCCGCATCCCGCCCCAGAACTCGGTGCCGACCAGCACGATCGGGAAGCGGGTGACCTTGTTGGTCTGCACGAGGGTGGCCGCCTCGAACAGCTCGTCCAGGGTGCCGAAGCCCCCGGGCAGGACCACGAACGCCTGGGAGTACTTCACGAACATCGTCTTGCGGACGAAGAAGTACCGGAAGGTCACCCCGATGTCGACGTAGTCGTTGAGCGACTGCTCGAACGGCAGCTCGATGCCGAGTCCGACCGACAGCCCGCCCGCCTGCTGGGCGCCCTTGTTGACCGCCTCCATCATCCCCGGACCGCCGCCGGTGATGGTGGCGTACCCGGCCTCCGCCAGCTTGGCGCCCATCTGGACGCCGATGTCGTAGTAGCGGTTGCCGGGGCGCAGACGGGCCGAGCCGAACACGCTCACCGCCGAGGGCAGCTCCGAGAGCAGGCCGAAGCCCTCCACGAACTCCGACTGGATGCGCAGCACCCGCCACGGGTCGGTGTGCACCCAGTCCGTGGGTCCCCGCTGGTCGAGGAGGCGCTGGTCGGTGGTGGTGTTGGGGATGGAGTCGCCCCGGTAGGTGAGGGGCCCTGCGCGTCGTACGGTCTCTTCTTCTTCCGTCATGACGTAAAGCTATCCGCGTGGAACCGGCTCACACCTGAACCACACGTTTCACGGGGGTGACCACCAACGGCCTTTTCGCCGCCCCGGCCGGTGTCGGGGCTGGTCAGGGGTCCGTCGGCCGGGGCGCGGCGGGGGCTCAGCGGGCGCCCGACAACCAGGCGACCATGCGCTCTTCGGCCTCGTGGATGCGGGGGATCTCGGCGTACTCGTCCTTGGTGTGGGCGAGCGTCGGGTCGCCGGGGCCGTAGTTGACGGCGGGCACGCCCAGCTCGGAGAAGCGGGAGACGTCGGTCCAGCCGAGCTTGGCGCGGGCGCTGCCCTCCCCCACCGCGGTGACGAACGCCGCTGCCGAGGGCTCGTCCAGCCCGGGCCGGGCGGGGGCGGCGGCGTCGACCACGGCGAGCTCGAACCCGTCGAAGACCTCGCGCAGGTGCGCCTCGGCGTCGGCGACGGACAGGTCGGGGGCGAAGCGGTAGTTGACCCGGACCACGCACTCGTCGGGGATGACGTTGCCCGCGACCCCGCCCTCGATGGCCACGGCGTTGAGGCCCTCGTGGAAGCGCAGCCCCTCCACCTCGGGTTCGCGCGGGGTGTAGGCGCGCAGGACGTCCAGGACGGCTCCGGCGCCGTGGATGGCGTTCACGCCCATCCAGGAGCGGGCGCTGTGGGCGCGCTTGCCCCGGGTGGTGACCTCCACGCGCATGGTGCCCTGGCAGCCCCCCTCGATGACGCCGTCGGTGGGCTCCATGAGGACCGCGAAGTCCCCCGCCAGCCACTCGGGGTGGTTGCGGGCCAGGCGGAGCAGGCCGTTGCGGGAGGCGTCGACCTCCTCGTTGTCGTAGAAGACGTAGGTGACGTCGTGCACCGGCTCGGCGACCAGGGCGGCCAGCCTGAGCTGGACGGCGACACCGGCCTTCATGTCCGAGGTGCCGCACCCGTAGAGGCGGTCGCCGACGACGCGGGAGGGCACGTTGTCCACGATGGGGACGGTGTCGATGTGCCCGGCGATGACGACGCGGCGGGGACGGCCCAGGTCGGTGCGGGCGACGACGGCGTCGCCGTCGCGGCTGACGCGCAGGTGGGGCAGGGCCGACAGGGCGCCCTCGACCGCGTCGGCGAGGACCTTCTCGTCGCCGCTCTCGGATCGGATGTCCACGAGGGCGGCGGTCAGGGCCGCGGCGTCCGAGGTCAGGTCAAGCATGTGTCGCCCCGTTTCGGTGAGGTCGGGAAGCCGTTGGGCCGGGGGTCCGCGCCCCCGGTGACTGTCGATACCCCAGTCTGGGGCAACCGGGGGACGGCGAGAACCAGCCCTGACGGACGACCGGGGCGCCCTCCCCGTGCGGAAGGGCGCCCCGGTCGGGTGCGGACGGGTCAGGCGTTGACGCCGTGCTCGCGGAGCAGGTCGTTGAGCGCGAGCTTGTCGTGCTCCTCGCCCTCCTTCAGGCGCCTGAGCACGAGCAGCACCGGCATGCCGAAGTCGCCGCCGGGGAAGCTCTTGGCGCGGTTGGCGGTGACGCACACCGACCAGGCCGGGGCCTCGCCGCGCGGCAGCTCCTCGCCGGTCTCGGCGTCGAACACGCGGGTGGAGGAGGTGAGGATGGTGCCCGCGCCGAGCTTGGCGCCCTTGCGCACGCGGGCGCCCTCGACGACCATGCTGCGGGAGCCGAGGAAGGCGTCGTCCTCGATGACCACCGGGGAGGCCTGCGGCGGTTCGAGGACGCCGCCGACGCCGACGCCGCCGGACAGGTGGACGTTCTCGCCGACCTGCGCGCAGGAGCCGACCGTGGCCCAGGTGTCGACCATCGTGCCGGAACCGACGTGGGCGCCGATGTTGGTGAAGGACGGCATCAGGACGACACCGGGGGCGAGGTAGGAGCCCCAGCGGGCGATCGCCCCGGCGACGACGCGGACGCCGTCGAAGCGGGTCTTGAGCGGCATGCGGTCGTGGTGGTAGAAGTCGCCGACGTGCGACTCCTTCATCTCCAGGACCTTGAAGCCGAGGAGGATGGAGCGCTTGGCGCGCTCGTCGACGACGACCTCGTCGGTGGAGGGGTCGACGAAGGCCACGCGGGCCTTGCCCTCGTCGATCTGGTCGATCGCGCCGATGATGGTCTCACGGGCCTCGGTGTGGCCGGGCGTGAGCTCGGCGCGGCTCTCCCAGAGTTCGTCGATGCGGTCGGGCAGCGGGCTGGAGTACGAGCTGGTCATGTGCACACACGTTAGCCGCTCGCTCCGGGTGCGGGGGCACCCCCTCCCCGAGGCGGCCGTCACCTTCGCGCACGACCCGACGCCCGCCCCGGCGGCGGCTACAATGCGGCCGTGGCGCCGCGTGCGCCCCCGCGCGACGCCCCCTGCCGGTGCGGAGCGCCCACCTGTCGCCGACCCTTGGTTCGCCCGTGCCCAGTAAGCGCCGGAGGCTCTCCGCCTTCGTCAAGATCCTGCTCTCCCTGGTCCTCGTCTGCGGCTCGCTCGTCGCCGGGGCCTACTACGTGCTGACCACGTTCGAGCCGATCGACACCACTCCCCCGCCCGAGCCCGGGTGCCGCCTGACGATGGCCGACGGCCGGTACTCGATGGAGAACGCCCAGGCCGCGAGCGCGGCCACGGTGGGAGGCGTGGCGTTCGGCCAGGACCTGCCCCCGGAGGCCGTGACGATCGCCTTCGCGACGGTGTGGCAGGAGTCGGCGTTCTACAACGTGGAGTACGGCGACCGGGACTCCCTGGGGCTGTTCCAGCAGCGGCCCTCGCAGGAGTGGGGCGACCCGGAGCAGATCCTGGACCCGGTGTACGCCAGCAGCTCGTTCTACGAGGAGCTGGTGGAGGTGGAGGGCTGGGAGTCCATCCCGGTCTACGAGGCGGCCCAGGCGGTGCAGCGCAGCGCCGACGGCTACGCCTACGACCAGCACGAGCGCCTGTCCACGCGGATGGCCGAGGTCTTCACCGGCGCGCAGGGGGCCGCGCTGACGTGCTGGTACGGCGCCGAGGGGCTGGCGGACCTGCGGTCGGGCGAGGCGGACGCGGACGCCGCCCTGGAGGAGATGGAGCGGGTGTTCGGCACCGCCCCGGCGGACCTGCCGCTGGACGGGGACGAGGAGCCGCGGACCGGTGACCTGGGCTGGGCGATGGCCCTGTGGGCGGTGGCCCACGCCGAGGAGTACGGGCTGACGTCGGTGTCCTACGACGGGCAGCGGTGGCGGGCCTCGGACGGCACCGGCGACTCCGAGGACTGGGCGGCGGCCGACGGGGGCGACACCGGGGGCGGCCTGGTCCTGGAGTGATCCGGGCCGGCCGCGGGCCGGGTCGGGTGGCGGACCGGCTCGGATGGTGGACCGCGGCACGGTCCCGCGCGCCGGTCTCCCGGCGGCCCGGGCGGGCAGGCGGGCACGCCGCATGGCACCGGGACGGGTGGGCCCCCGATACGACAAGGGGACCACACCCCGGCACGCGGCGGCCACCGCCTCCGCCCGCCTGTGGACGACCGGCGGGGCCGCCCGGACGGCGGCCCCGGCTCAGGCCAGGCGCTCGGCCGCGGCCTCGACCCGCTCGTCGGTGGCGGTGAACGCCACGCGCACGTGCCCGGCGCCCGCCGGGCCGTAGAAGTCCCCGGGAGCGACCAGCACGCCGCGTTCGGCCAGGTGGGCCACCGCGCCCCAGGCGTCGTGGTCGGGGTGGCTGGCCCACAGGTACAGCCCGGCGTCGGAGTGCTCGATGCGCCAGCCCGCGCCCTCCAGGGCCTCGCGCAGCCTGGCACGGCGGGACCGGTAGCGCTCCTTCTGCTCGGTGGCGTGCGCGTCGTCGTCCAGGGCGGCGCCCATGGCCGCCTGGACGGGCGCGGGGACGATCATCCCGGCGTGCTTGCGCACCGCCAGCAGCTCCTCGACCAGCGCGGGGTCCCCGGTGACGAAGGCCGCGCGGTACCCGGCCAGGTTGGAGCGCTTGGACAGCGAGTGCACGGCCAGCAGGTTGTCGTGGGAGCCGCCGCACACGTCCGGGTGCAGGATGGACACCGGTTCGGCGCCGTCCCAGCCCAGGTCGAGGTAGCACTCGTCGGAGGCCACGATCGCGCCGCGCTCGCGGGCCCACTCCACCACCTTGCGCAGGTGCACGGTGCCCAGGACCCGGCCGGTCGGGTTGCTCGGCGAGTTCACCCACACCAGTCCGACGGGGGCGGGGCCGAGGGAGGTGAGGCCGTCGGAGGCCACCGGGGTGGCCCCGGCCACGCGCGCGCCGATGTCGTAGGTGGGGTAGGCCAGCTCGGGGTGGACGACCGTGTCGCCCGCGCCGAGGCCCAGGAGCGTGGGCAGCCAGGCCACGAGCTCCTTGGAGCCCACGGTGGGCAGGACGGCGCCCTCCGCCACGCGCACGCCGTGGCGGCGCTCCAGCCAGCCCGCGACGGAGGCGCGCAGCGCGGGCGTGCCCCAGGTCTGGGGGTAGCCGGGCGCGTCGGCGGCGTCGGCGAGGGCCTTGCGCAGCAGGGCGGGCACCGGGTCCACGGGGGTGCCGACGGACAGGTCGACGATGCCGCCGGGGTGCTCGGCGGCCCTGCGCTTGTACGGCGCCAGCCGGTCCCACGGGAAGGTCGGGAGCCGCTTCGCCACGGGTCGCCGCTCGGCCATCGCACTTACTCCATCCAGGTCGGGTCTTTGCCACAGGTCACACGGGGCCACACGTCACACAGGAATCGCGCCGACCCCCGCCACGGGGG
>NZ_QPFC01000715.1:0-14485 GCF_003427465.1 Nocardiopsis sp. TNDT3
TGGCCGAGTGGGCCGGGGACGGGGACGGTCCCCGCGCCTGGGCGCGTGCGGCGGCCGCGCCGCTGGCACGGGCCGGGCGCGAGTTGACGGGCACCCTGCTGGGGCTGTGCACCGCCGTGCTCACGCTGGTGTGGGTCCTCGCGGCGGCCGCGGCGCTGGTGTGCGCCCCGTTCCTGACCTCCCGGGCCCGGCACCGGTTCCGCGGCGTGGTGACCCGGTGGGCGGTGCGCCTGGGCGACGCGGACCTGGCCCGCCTGGCCCGGTGGTCGGGGGGCGGCGTGGCCGGCCCGGGGGTCGAGGCCGCCCCGCGCGTGGCCTACCTGCTGCTGCGCCTTCCGGCGGCGCTGCTGTGCGGCTACCTGGCGCCCACGGCGCTGATGCTGGTGGTGGTCTTCGTCGGCGGGGCCGCACTGGAGCTGTTCACCGGGGGCGGCACCCACGTGCCGGTGCTCATGCCCGGCGCGCGGGTACACGTCTCCAGCATCAGCGTGGGCCTGCTCATGGGCCTGGTCGTCCTGGCGGCGACGTGGCTGGTGGTGGCGGTGGCCTCGGCCGCCGACCGCGCCCTGGCCCGCCGTCTGGTGGGTCCCAGCAGCGAGGACCTGCTGCACCGGCGCATCGACGAGCTGACCTCCACCCGGTCGGGCATCGTGCGGGCGGTGGACGAGGAGCGGCGGCGCATCGAACGCGACCTGCACGACGGGGTCCAGCAGCGCGTGGTGGCGCTGGCCATGCTGCTGGGGCGGGCCCAGCGCGGCCACGACCCCGAGCGCGCGGCGCGGCTGGTCCGCCAGGCGCACACCGAGACCCGGGTACTGCTGGACGAGCTGCGGGAGGTGGCCTGGCGGGTCTACCCCACCGCGCTGGACACCCTGGGCCTGGAGGCGGCGCTGACCGAGGTGGCCGAACGCAGCCCGCTGCCGGTGCGGGTGCGCGCGCGCCTGTCGGCCCCGCCGCCCCGCGAACTGGCCACGGCGGTGTACTTCGTGGCGCGCGAGGCCATCACCAACGCCGTCAAGCACGCCGGGGCCGAGGTGGTGATCGTGCACCTGGACGACGCCGACGGCGTCCTGGACCTGCGGGTGCTCGACGACGGCCGCGGCGGCGCCGACCCCGCTGGCGGCGGACTGACCGGCCTGGCCAGGCGGGTGCGGGCCCTGGACGGCACACTGGCGGTACACAGTCCCCGGGGCGGTCCGACCACGGTACGCGCCGCGCTGCCCCTGACCACGATACGGAGCCCCCATGCGCCTGGTGATCGCTGACGACTCGGTCCTGCTCAGGGAGGGCCTGGTGCGGTTGTTGGAGGAGGAGGGCCACGAGGTGGCGGCGGCGGTCGGCGACGCCGACGCGCTGCTGGCCGCGGTCGCCGAGCACGCGCCCGACGCCGCCGTGGTGGACGTGCGGATGCCGCCCACCCACACCGACGAGGGGCTGCGGGCGGCGCTGCGCATCCGCGCCGAGCACGGGAGGGTCGCGGTGCTGGTGCTGTCGCAGTACGTGGAGCAGCGCTACGCCGCCGAACTGCTGGCCGGGGCCTCGGGAGGGGTGGGCTACCTGCTCAAGGACCGGGTGTCGGAGGTGGGGGAGTTCCTGGAGGCCCTGGAGCGGGTGCGCGCGGGCGGGGCGGCCTTCGACCCCGAGGTGGTGCGCCAGCTGCTGGCGCGCACCACCCACACCGACCCGCTGGCCCGGCTCACCCCGCG
This sequence comes from Nocardiopsis sp. TNDT3, assembly GCF_003427465.1. Lineage (NCBI taxonomy): Bacteria > Bacillati > Actinomycetota > Actinomycetes > Streptosporangiales > Nocardiopsidaceae > Nocardiopsis > Nocardiopsis sp. TNDT3. The sequence goes on from NZ_QPFC01000715.1 coordinate 1,707, forward strand.
CGAGCGCGACGTCCTGGAGCACATGGCGCAGGGGCTGAGCAACGCCTCGATCGCCGAGCGGCTGTACGTGTCGCTGAGCGCGGTGGAGAAGCACGTCAACGCGATCTTCGACAAGCTGGGTCTGGGGCACGCCTCCGGTTACAGCCGCCGGGTGCTGGCGGTGCTGCGCTACCTGGGCAGCTGAGCGCGGCCGCGTCGCCGCTCCCGCCGACCCCGCACCACGGCGCCGGAGTCCGGGGAGCGGGGCGGGCGGACCGGACCGCGGTGGTGCGGGCCGGAGCGGGATCAGGCCGGGCCGAAGGACTCCATGGCGGCGGTGCGCTGGGCGCCCTGGTCGGCCCACGAGGCGTCGGTGGAGGCCCAGGCCAGCGCGTAGTACACCCCGGGCGCCACCGCGATGTTGCGGGTCAGCACGCGGCGCGTCTCGCCGGTCTCGTCCCGCCAGGTGAACTCCCACTCGGCGGCCGAGTGGAAGCCGGTGTCGTCGGTGACGTCGGTGATCCGCACCCGCTCGTAGCCCGGCAGCCGCCCCGAGTCGTACACGCCCTGCTCCTGGTCCAGGACGTGCTGGTACTCGTCGTCGGTGGGGTGCTCGGCCATGTCGATCTGGAGGTAGTCGGCGTTGTCGGGGGACTCGAAGAAGACGCTGCTGCCGTCCACCCGGCGGATCCAGCCCTCGGGGACGCTCAGACCGAAGCCCTCGGGGTCCTCGGTCCAGGTCGTCCCGGGCACGGGGGCGCCGTCGGCGCCGCCCTCCTGGGGCGTGCCGGTCTCCTCCGGGGCGGTGGCGTCCCCCTCGTTCCCGCCCCCGGCCTGCTGCTCTCCGGCACCGGGTTCGGGGGACTCCTCCGTGCCCGTCCCGGAGGCGGCGGCACCGGTGTCGGACCCCCACGGGTCGAGCACCACCACCAGCGCCGCCACCGCCACCAGCGAGGCCAGGCCCAGGGTGAGCACCACCATCGGCCAGGACAGCCGTCCGCCCCGCCGCGGTTCCGGCGCCGCCGTGACCGTGGTCTGCGACGGGACCGCCGCGGGGCCCCGCGGAACCGGTCCCGGGGATCCGGGCGGGACCGGCCCCGGGGTGACCGCGCGTGCGGGCGCGCTCAACGGCCGTGTCGGCACGGACACGGTCGTGGCCGAGGGGGCCGCGGCGGCGGTGCCCGCCTCCGCCTCCGCGGTCAGCAGCGCGCGGCAGCGGTCGGCGTCGATCCGCCCGGCCGGGTCCTTCACCAGCAGGCCCCGTACCGCCTGGCCCAGCGGGCCCCGGCCCAGGACGTCGGGCGGCTCCTCGGAGGTGACGGCGTGCAGTGTGGCGGGGATGCCCTCGCGGCGGAACGGGGAGGTGCCGGTGGCCATGTGGTACAGGGTGGCGCCCAGGGACCACAGGTCGCTCGCCGGGGTCGCCGGACTCATCGCCAGCCGCTCGGGGGCCAGGTAGGCGGGGGAGCCCATCACCCCGGCCGTCTGGGTGACGGAGGAGGTGTCGGCGATGGTGGCGATGCCGAAGTCGGTGAGCACCACACGCCCGGCGTCGGTGACCATGACGTTCTCGGGTTTGACGTCGCGGTGGGTGATCCCCTGCCCGTGCGCGGTGCTCAGCGCGCTGAGCAGGTCGAGCCCCCACCGGGCGGTCACGCGGGCGCCGCGCGGGCCCTCCTGGCGGACCAGCGCGTGCAGGGAGCGCCCGCTGAGGAACTCCATGACGATCCACGGGCGCCCGTCGTCCTGGACGATGTCGTGCACGGTGACGATGTTGGGGTGGCCGCCCATCGCGGTGGCCTGCGCCTCGCGCCGGGCCCTGGCGGCCATCCGGTCGCGCTCGTGGTCGTCCAGGCCCGGGCCCAGGAGGATCTCCTTGACCGCGACGGTGCGGTTGAGCTCGGTGTCGTGGGCGCGCCAGACCCGGCCCATCCCGCCCCGGCCGATCTCGGCCAGCAGCTGGTAGCGGCCACGCAGTGTGCGGTGCGGCTCGGCCCCCATCGGACTCCCTTGCGGTGCGGGCCGTCGTGACCCCGTGGACGTCGAAAAGCCCGCAGGGACAGCGGTCCTCCATGCGAGCGGAGCGACCATAGTACTGAGGTACGACGGTGCTCCGGCCTCGTGGGAGCCCCGTCCCTGGTCAGTCCGCAGCGCCGGAGTCCCGGGGCCGGCGCGGGCCGCGGCGCGGTGCTCCCCGGGGGGTGCGGAACGGTCAGCCCAGGTCGGCGAGTTTGCGCTCCAGCACCTCCCGCTCGCGCTCGTTGCCGCACCGGCGCACGGCCAGCTCCAGTTCGGTGCGCGCCTCACCGGTGCGCCCCAGGCGCACGAGCAGCTCCCCGCGCACGTTCGGCAGCAGGTGCGAGTCCGCCAGCGCCCCGGCCGCCGCCAGCTCGTCCACGATCCGCAGCGCCTCGGCCGGTCCCCGGGCCATGGAGACCGCCACCGCCCGGTTGAGGTCCACCACCGGGGAGGGCGCCAGACGGCCGAGCGCCTCGTAGAGCAGCACGATCCGCTCCCAGTCCGTCTCCCGCACCGAGGCGGCGAGCGCGTGGCACTCGGCGATCGCGGCCTGGAGGCCGTAGGCGCCCAGCCCCCGGCCGGTCCTCCCCGCGCGGGCCAGGGCGGCCCGTCCCCGGCGGATCGCGGCGCGGTCCCAGCGGCGGCGGTCCTGGTGCTCCAGCAGCACCGGCCGCCCGTCAGCCCCGGTCCGGGCGGGGAAGCGCGCCGCGGTCAGCTCCAGCAGCGCCAGCAGGCCGTGGACCTCGGGCTGGTCGGGGACCAGACGGGCCAGCACCCGGGCCAGGCGCTGGGCCTCGCCCGCGAGGTCGAGCCGGAGCAGGTCGCCGCCGGAGCTGGCCGAGGAGCCCTCGGTGAAGATCAGGTAGACCACGTTGAGCACCGAGCCGAGCCGCTGGGGCCGTTCCTGGGCCGGGGGTACCCCGAAGGGCACCCGGGCCGCCCCGAGGGTCCTCTTGGCCCGGGTGATCCTGGCCTGCACGGTCGCGGTCGGGACCAGGAACGCCCTGGCGATCTCGTCGCTGGTCAGACCGCCGACCACCCGCAGGGTGAGCGCCACCCTGGCCTCCCGCGACAGCACGGGGTGGCAGGCGGTGAACATCAGCGCGAGCACGTCGTCGTCGATCCGGTCCGGATCCCACAGCACGTCGTCGGCCTCCCGTGCGGGGTCGGCGGGCGCGCTGCCCGAGGCGGCGCCGCCCTCGCCCAGGTCACGGGCGAGGACGGCGTACCTGTCGTCCAGGGCGGAGCGGCGGCGGAACGCGTCGATCGCGCGGCGGCGGCCGACGGTGAGCAGCCACCCCGCCGGGTTGCGGGGCACGCCCTCGCGCGGCCAGGTCACCAGCGCCTCGGCCAGCGCCTCCTGGCCCAGGTCCTCGGCCAGGGCGAAGTCGCCGGTGTAGCGCGCGAGCGCGCCGACGATCCGCGCCGAGTCGATCCGCCAGACGGCGGCTACGGCCTCGCGGCCGGTGGGGTCAGCCATCTCCGGTCGGTCCGCTCAGAGCTGGCCGGTGGCCTCGCGCCAGGCCCGCTCCCTCTGGATCCACTCGTTGTCCTGCGGGAACTCGTCGATCGTGGTGACCCGGCGGATCTCGGTCTTGAAACCGGGGCCGGTCATCGGCGACCGCTTGGCCCACTCCACGGCCTCCTCCTTGGAGGCCACGTTGAGGATGTAGAACCCGCCGAACAGCTCCTTGGTCTCGCCGTAGGGGCCGTCGGTGACCACGGGCGGCTCGGAGGAGTAGTCGACGACCACGCCCTCGGCGGCGTCGTCGAGGCCCTCCGCGGCGAGCAGCACCCCGGCGCGGATCATCTCCTCGTTGTACCGGCCCATGGTCGCGAGCATCTCGTCGAAGTCGATCTCGCCCATTCCCGCGAAGGCCTCGTCGGTGGCGCGCATGATCAGCATGTACTTCATGGCTCTGTCTCCCTGGGTGTCGCGGACCCCTTCCGGGCCCTTCCACCCCTAGGTCGAACGGGGGTGCCGCGGATCGACACGTCCACCGATCTTTTTCCGAGGAATTCTGACAGAGTCCGGATCCGCTGGTGGGGCGACGCCCCGCCGGACCGCGCCGACCGCCCTCCAGGGCACTGGCGCCCAGCTCAGGGCGTGCCGGTGAGCCTGCCCATGACGTCGTACACCTGCCGGGGAGTCATCGGGGCGCCGGGAAGCGGTCCCCGGGCGGCGTCCGCGCGCAGTCCGCCGAGCACGAGGGCCAGCCCGCGGCGCCAGGCGTCGGGCGCGGCGTCCCCGGCCGCACGGGCGAGCAGGGCGTCGGTGCCGAAGACGATCAGGAGGTCCTCGCCGGTGAAGTCCGGGCGCAGGGCGCCGGCCCGCCGCGCGCGCTCGACGATCCGCGTGGTGGCGTCCTGTGCCCTGGCGCAGACGGACATCAGGCGTTCGGCACGCGGATAGCGCCCGCTGACCACGTCGGCGAGCGCGGGGTCGGTGACCTGGAGTTCGCAGACCCTCTCGACGTAGTACACGAACCCCTCCCAGGCCCCCTCGAAGGCCAGGGCGTGCTCGGCTGCCTGGTCGAGGCGGTCGGCGGCCAGGTCGGTCACCACTTCGTCGATGAGCGCCTCGCGGGTGCCGAAGAGGTTGTAGAGGGTGCCGTGGCTCACGCCCGCCCGGCGGGCGATCTCCTTAGTGGACCGAACGCGGCGACGGCGCCTTCCTGCTGGCCCGGGGCTACTCGGCGGCGCGACCGATGCCCGACCTCAGCGGCCTGGGCCCGGTGATGGCGGCCACCCGCAACTACCTGTGCTCCCTCCACGCCGAACTGGCCGACAAGGGCGTCTACGCCGGCGCCCTGACCATCGCCTCCCTGATCGACCGCAGCGAGGTGTCCGCCGCGGCCCGGGCCGCCTTCGACGCGGCCGACGGCCCGCGGTTCCCGGTCGCCGACCCCGACGACCTCGCCGAGCACTGCTGGAACATGTACACGGTCCGTGACCGCGCCGAGCGGTTCCACCCCGAGTCGCTGACTCCGCCGACCAGGGCGTAGCAGCCGCAGACGCCGGGGGCGCCTACCGGGCCAGCAGGCCGCGCAGCGCCCCGACCACCTCGGCCGGGGCCTCCTCGGCCATGAAGTGGCCGCAGGTCACCGTGCTGTGGTGCAGGTCGGGGGCCCAGGCCCGCCACACCGCGGCGGCGTCGTAGCCCAGCGCCGCACCCCAGTCCTGCTGGAGCACCGTCACCGGCATGGCCAGGCGCCGCCCGGCCGCGCGGTCGGCCTCGTCGTGTTCGACGTCGATCCCGGCCGAGGCCCGGTAGTCGGCCACGATCGAGGGCACGGCCTCGCGCGAGGCCCGCAGGTAGGCGGCGCGCACCTCGGCGGGGATCGCCTCGGGGTCGCGCGTCCAGATGTCCAGGAAGTGTCCGAAGAAAGCGTCCGGGCTGGCGCCGATCAGCTGCTCGGGCAGGCCCGGGGGCTGGGCCATGAGGTACAGGTGGAAGCCCACCGCTGCCGAGGCCCCGCGCATGACCTCCCACATGTCCAGGGTCGGCAGCACGTCGAGCGAGGCCAGGTGCGTGACGGCGCCGGGGTGGTCCAGCCCGGCGCGGATCGCGACCAGGGCGCCCCGGTCGTGGCCCGCCAGGGCGAAGCGCTCGTGGCCCAGGGCGCGGGCCAGGGCGACGACGTCGGCGGCCATGGTGCGCTTGGCGTAGCCGTGGCCGTCGGTGTCGGCGGGCTTGTCGCTGTCGCCGTAGCCGCGCAGGTCCGGGCAGATGACGGTGTGGTCGGCGGCCAGGTCGGCCGCGACGTGCCGCCACATCAGGTGGGTCTGGGGGAAGCCGTGCAGCAGCACGAGGGGGCTGCCCGAGCCGCCGACGGCGGCGTTGAGCGCCACGCCCTCGGCGACGGGCACGCGCTGGTAGTCGAATCCCGGGATCCTGGGTTCCACGGTGGTCTCCTCCGTCGGGTTGGAGTCGGGTCCCCGGCGGTCGCCGGGGAACTCGGTCGTCCACGAGCCTGCCGGGAGCCGATGAGCAGCCGATGAGCAGCGGTTGAGCGGGGGCGTCGGCGGCCCCGTCCGGTGCGGACGGCCGGATAGATTGGCTGCCATGGGGGGAGAGGCGACGCAGGCGGCGGTGTCCTTCCGCGTGCTGGGCCCTCTGGAGGCCGTCGGCGCGCACGGGCCGCTCGCCCTCAAGGGGCCGCGGCACCGCGCGGTGCTGGCCCGGCTCCTGGTCGCCGAGGGCCGTGCCGTGCCCGTGGACCGCCTCGTGGACGACCTGTGGGAGGCGCCCGCCGAGGGCTCCGTGGCGGCGGTGCGCACCTTCGTCTCCGCGCTGCGCCGGTCCCTGGAACCGGACCGGCCCGCGCGGCGACCCGCCCGGCTGCTGGTGACCGCGCCACCGGGTTACGCGCTGCGGGCCGGACCCGACGCGGTCGACGCCCGGCGCTTCGCCGCGGCCGTGGCCCGCGGCGGAGCACTGCTCACCGAGGACCGGCCCGGAGCGGCGCTGGACGGGCTGGAGGAGGCCCTCGGGTGGTGGCGGGGGCCCGCCTACGCCGAGTTCGCCGCCTACCCCTGGGCGCGGGCCGAGGCCGACCGGATGGAGGGGCTGCGGCTGCTGGCGGTGGAGCGGCACGCCGAGGCCCTCCTGGCGCTGGGCCGTGCGGGCGACGCCGTGCCCGCCCTGGAGGCGCACGCCCTGGCCCACCCCCTGCGCGAGAACGCCTGGCGGCAGTGGGTGCTGGCCCTGTACCGCTCGGGCCGCCAGGGTGACGCGCTGGCCGCCCTGCGCCGCGCCCGCCGGACCCTGGCGGACGAACTGGGGGTGGACCCCGGCCCCGAACTGCGGCGGTTGGAGTCCGACGTCCTGGCCCAGGCTCCCCACCTCATCCCGCGTGCCGCCACCGCGGTTCCGGCACGGGCGGAGAGCGCGCCCGAACGCGCCCAGCGTCCCTTCGTGGGCCGGGCCCGGGAGCTGGAACTGCTGGAGGGGGCCGCCGCCTCCGCCGCGCCGCGCGCTCCGGCCCGGGTCGCGCTGGTCTCCGGCGACGCCGGGGCGGGTAAGACGGCCCTGGCCGAGGAACTCGCGCGGCGGCTGGCCGGGCGCGGGTGGACCGCGGCCTGGGGGCGCGGCCCCGAGCACGAGGGGGCGCCCGCGGTCTGGCCCTGGACGCAGATCGCCGCCGTGCTGACGGCGGCCGCGGACACCGCGACCCACGGGGTCGCCACCGGCCCGGCACAGGCCGCGGAACACGCCGCCGACCCCGGCGCCCCGCGCGCTGCCACCACCGACCCCACCGGCACCGGATCCGGGGCCCCGCGCATCGATACCGCCACGGCCACGGGCATCACAGCGCCCAGCGGCACCGCTGCTCCCGCCCGGGACGACGACACCACAGCGCCCGGGGTCGCCAGCGCGGACCCCGCCGCGGCCCGGTTCGGCGTCCTGCGCCGGGCCGCCCGCCTCCTCGCCTCGGCCGCGCGGCGCGGCCCCGTCCTGCTGGTCTTCGACGACCTGCACCGGGCGGCGGAGGAGACCCTGGAACTGTTCACCTTCCTGGCCGCCGAACCGCTCCCCGGGCCCGTGCTGCTCGTGGGGACCTACCGGACCGGCGAGGTCCTGCCCGCGCTGACCGCGGCCCTGGCCCGGCTCGCCCCCGGCGAACCGGCCCGCGCCTACCTGGGCGGGCTGGCCGAGGACGCGACCGGCGCGCTCGTACGGGCCCTGGTCGGCCGCGACGTCGACGGGCGGGCGCTGCGCACCGTCCACCGGCGCAGCGGCGGCAACCCCTTCTTCGTCCGTGAGCTGGCCCGGTTGCTGTCCGACGGGGACGGCGCCGCGCTCGACGCGGTCCCCGCCGGGGTGCGCGACGTCATCCGCCACCGCCTGGGCTCCCTCACGCCCGGGGCCCGGGCCCTGCTGCGGCAGGCCTCGGTGATCGGCCGCGACATCGACCCCGACGTCCTGTCGGCCCTGTCCCCGGACGGGGACGCCCTGCTCGACGCCCTGGACGAGGCACTGGAGGCGGGCTTCCTCACCGACCGCGCCGAACCGGACGAGCCCGACGGCGCCCCCGGCCTGCGCTTCGCGCACGTGCTGGTGCGCGACACCCTCTACCAGGACCTCTCCCGACCGCGCCGGGCGCACTGGCACACGGCGGTGGCCGAGGCCGTCGAGGCGCTGCACCCCGACCGGGCCGACCTGCTCGCGCACCACTTCGGGCGGGCGGGAACCCGCGCCACCGCGACCCGGGCCGCCCACCACGCCCGCACAGCCGCCCTGCGGGCCGAGGAGCGCTTCGCCCCGCACGAGGCGGCCCGGCTGTGGCGGGAGGCCGTCGCCGCCCACGACCGCTCCGGCGAGGACCGGCCCCGCGAACGCCTGGAGGCGGTCATGGGCATGGTGCGGGCGCTGGCCGTCACCGGCCGCCTGGAGGAGGCCCGCCACCACCGCGCCCGGGCGGTCGCCGCGGCCGAGGAGCTGGGTGACGCGGAACTGACGGCGCAGGTCATCACCGCCTTCGACGTGCCCGCCCTGTGGCCGCGCAACGACGACGAGGAGCTGGCCCGCCAGATCGCCAGGGCCGCCGAGCGCACCCTGGCCGCGCTGCCCGAGGACCGCCCCGAGCAGCGCGTCCGCCTGCTGTGCGCCCTGGCCCTGGAACTGCGCGGCACCGCCACCGGCCGGGGCCCGGACGCGGCCCGCCGGGCCGAGGAGGCCGCCCGCGGGCTCGGCGACCCCGCCCTGCTGTGCCTGGCGCTCAACGCCCGCTTCATGCAGTCCTTCCAGGGCTCCGGGCGGGCCCCGCAGCGCGTGGAGATCGGCGCGGAGCTGGTCGACCTGGCCTCTCGGCACGGCCTGGTGACCTTCGAGGTGCTGGGCCACCTCGTCCTGGTCCAGGCGCACTCCGCGCTCGCCGACTTCGGTGCCGCCGACGCCCACGCGGCCGACGCCGACCGGCTGGGCTCGCGCTACGGGATTCCGCTGGTGGGGGTGTTCACCCGCTGGTACGAGGCACTGCGCACGGCCGCGCGGGGGGCCGTCGAGGAGGCCGAGGCCGCCTACCGTGCCGCGAGCGTGCGGCTCGCCGACACCGGCATGCCCGGTGTGGAACAGGGCATCCTGCCCCTGGCGCTGCTGTGTCTGCGCCTTCAGGGCGGCCGACCCGCACCGGTGGACCCGCGCCAGGACTGGGGCCCCTACGCGCCCTGGGCCGACGCCCTGGCCTCGCCCGAGTCCGCGCCCCCGCCGCCCGACGCACCGCCCGGCCTGCTCGGGGAGGCTCTGACCTGTCTGGCCGCCCGGGCCGCCACCGCCGTCGGCGACCACCCCGCGATGGAGCGCGCCCACCGCCTGCTCTCACCCGCCGCCGGGGAGCTGGCCGGTGCGGGCAGCGGTCTGTTGACCCTGGGACCGGTCGCGCACCAGCTCGGCGACCTCGACCGCGCGCTCGGACGCCGTGAGCGGGCCGCGGAGCACTACCGGCTGGCCCTGCGCGTGGCCATCCGGGCCGGGTCGCCGCACTGGACAGCCGCGGCCCGGGCGGCCCTAGCCGACCTGGACTGAGCCGCGCGCCGTACCGGTGGCGGGGTTCGCGGGGCCCGCCGCTTCCGCGCCGTCTGCTCCATCGGCGCGGGCGGGACGGCGCCGTCCAGGACACGAGGCCCGGGCGACGACCGCGACACGCCCGCCGCGATGTGTAGTTTGGCCCTGTTGTGGTAAAAAGTTAGGCGTGCCGAACTTTCAAGATGAGGCTTCTTCACACTCCTGGTCGGCGAAGCTCCCCGCCGCCTCCCTCGCCCTGGTCCTGGGCCTGACCGCCTGTTCCTCCTCCGCCGGGCAGGAGCGCGACGACGGACGGCCCCTGGTCCTGACCACGTTCACCGTCCTGGCGGACATGGCACGCAACGTCGCCGACGGACGCGTGGAGGTCGCCTCGCTCACCCGGCCCGGAGCCGAGATCCACGGCTACGAACCCACCCCCGACGACCTCGTCCGCGGCCGGGACGCCGACCTGATCCTGGAGAACGGGCTCGGCCTGGAGGCATGGTTCAGCCAGTTCACCGAACGCGTGCAGGCCCCCACCGCCGTGCTCAGCGACGGTGTCGAGACCATCCCCATCTCCGCGGGGGAGTACGAGGGCCAGCCCAACCCCCACGCCTGGATGTCACCCGACAACGCCCCCGTCTACGTCGACAACATCCGCGACGCCCTCACCGAACTCGACCCCGAGGGCGAACGGGTCTACGCCGAGGCGGCCGAGGCCTACAAGGACGAGATCAGCGGGGTCGGCGACTACCTGGAGGACGAACTCGCCGGGGTCCCCGACAGCTCCCGCGCCCTGGTCACCTGCGAGGGCGCCTTCTCCTACCTGGCGCGCGACGCGGGGCTGACCGAGATGTACCTGTGGCCGGTCAACGCCGAGACCCAGGGCACCCCCCGGCAGACCGCCGCCGTCACCGAGTTCGTCCGCGACAACCAGGTGCCCGCCGTCTTCTGCGAGAGCACCGTCAACGACGGCTCCCAGCGCTCGGTGGCGCGCGAGACCGGCGCCGCCATGGGCCGGACCCTCTACGTCGACTCCCTGTCCGAGGAGGGCGGTCCCGTCCCCACCTACCTGGACCTGCTGCGCCACGACGCCGAGGCCATCGTGGCCGGGCTGCGGGGGGAGGAGCGGTGAACGCCGCCATCGAGGTCACCGACGCCACCGTCCGCTACGGCGACGTCCTGGCGCTGGACGGCGTGAGCCTGTCCGTCGCCCCGGGCCGCGTCTGCGGCCTGCTGGGCACCAACGGGTCGGGCAAGTCCACCCTGTTCAAGACCGTGCTGGGCCTCGTCCCCGCCGACGGGGGGCGGGTGCGGATTTTGGGGCACACCGGGGCCGCCGCCCGCCGCCGCGGGCTGGTGGGCTACGTGCCCCAGTCCGAACAGGTCGACTGGGCCTTCCCGGTCCGCGTGCGCGACGTGGTGATGATGGGCCGCTACGGACGCATGGGACAGCGGCGGCGCCCCCGCCCCGCCGACCGGGAGGCGGTCGAGCACGCCCTGGACCGCACCCACCTGGGAGACCTGGCCGACCGCCAGATCGGCGCGCTCTCCGGCGGCCAGCGCAAACGCGCCTTCGTGGCCCGCGCCATCGCCCAGGGCGCCGACGTGCTCCTGCTCGACGAGCCCTTCGCCGGGGTCGACAAGCGTTCGGAGGGGCGCATCACCGAACTGCTGCTGCAACTGCGCGGCGAGGGCCACACCCTGCTCGTGTCCACCCACGACCTGGCCCAGGTGCCCGCCCTGTGCGACGAGGCGGTGCTGCTCCAGCGCCGCGTCGTGGCGCACGGCGCCCCCGAGGAGGTCCTGCGCCCGGAGACCCTCATGGAGGCCTTCGGGGTCCACACCGACGAGGAGGGAACGGCATGGACGCGCTGACCGCGGTCGCGGAGTGGTTCACGGTGCCCCTGGGCTTCGACTTCGTCCGGCGCGCCCTGCTGGTCAGCGTGGTCGCCGGAGTGGCGTGCGCCGTGCTGTCGTGCTGGATGACGCTGGTGGGCTGGTCGCTGATGGGCGACGCCGTCTCCCACGCCGTCCTGCCCGGGGTGGTGCTGTCCTACCTGTTCGGGCTGCCCTTCGCCGTGGGCGCGCTGGTCTTCGGAGCCGGGTCGGTCGCCCTGATCGGGGTGGTCAACCGCACCTCCCGGGTCAAGGAGGACGCCGTCATCGGGGTGGTCTTCACGGCCATGTTCGCCCTGGGCCTGGTCCTGGTCTCGCGCGTGCCCAGCCAGACCGACCTGGGTCACATCCTGTTCGGCAACGTGCTGGGGGTGTCGGACACCGACATCTGGCAGGTGCTCGTCCTGGCCGGGGTGGTGCTGGCGGTGGTCTGGTACAAGCACCGCGACCTGACCCTGTACGCCTTCGACCCGGTCCACGCGCACGCGGTGGGCATCAACCCCCGCCTGCTGGAGACGCTGCTGCTGGGGCTGCTGTCGGTCACGGTGGTGGTGGCCCTCCAGGCGGTGGGGATCATCCTGGTCGTGGCCATGGTCATCGTCCCCGGAGCGACCGCCTACCTGCTCACCGACCGCTTCGAGCGGATGCTGGTCATCTCCGCTGCGGTGGCCGTGGCGGCGGCCGTGGCGGGGGTGTTCCTCAGCTTCCACCTGAACGTGTCCACCGGCGGGGCGATCGTGCTGGCCCAGTCGTCGGCCTTCACCCTGGCCTACCTGTTCTCGCCCCGCCAGGGCGTGCTCCGGCGGCGCCGCGCCGCACGGGGGGCCGGGGGCCGCGCGGTCGGCCGTGGGCGGACCCGCCCCGCGAAGGAACCGTCCTAGGTCCACCGCCGCCGACGGGCGCGGCCCGCCGCGTCGCCGCTAGGGGCGCCGCACGTCGATGACGTACTTCCCGCGGACGCCGCCCGCCTCCAGCCCGCGGTGGGCCTCCGCGATGTCGGCCATCGGGAGGACCGTGTCGACCATGGGACGGATCTTCCCCTCCTCGACGGCCCGGGTGAGCTCGGCGATGCGCTCCGCCGACGGGTCGTTGCTGAAGAGCTTGGTCCGGCCGGGCCGTACGACGGCCCGGAGCCCGGTGCCGAGCAGGGACCTGAGGACGCGGTCCGGGTCGAAGGCGAGCGCGACCATGCGCCCGCGCCGGTGCAGCCGCGCCTGGTAGGCGCCGAGGTCGGTGCCGACCAGGTCGACGATGACGTCGAAGCGGCCGAGGTCCTGCGGCCGGGTCGTGCGGTAGTCCAGGGCCTCGTCGGCGCCGAGTCCTCGGATCCAGTCGAGGTTGCGGGCCCCGGCGAGGGCGGTGACCTCGGCGCCGA
>NZ_QPFC01000071.1:0-21217 GCF_003427465.1 Nocardiopsis sp. TNDT3
CCGCCCGGGTACCCGCCGGCCGTCGGCCCCATGGCCAACACCCCGGGCGGACAGCCGCCGATGGGCGGACACCCCGGGGGCCCGCAGTGGGGCCAGCCGGGTCCGGGGCAGCCCCCCGGGCCGGGACAGCCCTACCAGCAGCACCGCCCGCAGAAGCCCAAGAAGAAGCGGGGAGGGTGCAGGGGATGCGGCTGCGGCTGCTTCACCTTCCTGCTCATCCTGCTCGTCCTCCTGGTCCTGGGCTACCTCCAGTTCTGGGGCGTGTGGGACTGGATGTACGCCATCTTCGGCGTCGGTGAGCCGCCCGGCGTCTCGGACCCCTGGATCTGGGACTGACCCAGGCTCGAGGGGGCGGTCGGACACGGTCCGGCCGCCCCCTTCGTCATCCCCCGCGACTCCCCACAACCCCTAAGCTGACCGGTATGAATGACAGTTTGGTGTGGATTGACTGCGAGATGACGGGCCTGGACTTCGAGCGCGACGCGCTGATCGAGGTGGCCTGCCTGATCACCGACGGCGAGCTCAACATCCTCGACGAGGGCGTGGACGTCGTGATCAGACCGCCGCAGGCCGCACTGGACCGCATGGGGGACTTCGTCCGCGACATGCACACGACCTCCGGCCTGCTGGAGGAGCTGGACAAGGGCGTGAGCCTCCAGGAGGCCGAGGACCTCGTCCTGGAGCACATCCGCCGGTACGTGACCGAGCCGCGCAAGGCTCCGCTGTGCGGCAACTCGATCGCCACCGACCGCACCTTCCTGGCCCGTGACATGAAGCGCATCGACGAGTTCCTGCACTACCGGATGGTCGACGTGTCCTCGATCAAGGAGCTGCTGCGCCGCTGGTACCCGCGCGTGTACTACGCGAGCCCGGAGAAGAACGGCGGGCACCGGGCGCTCGCCGACATCACCGAGAGCATCCACGAGCTGCGCTACTACCGCGCCGCGGCCTTCGTGCCCGAGCCCGGCCCGAACTCGGCCACCGCCCGCGCCATCGCCGCCGAGGTGGTGGCCGGGGGCACCGGCGCGGAGGCGCGCGAGGCGGCTCCCGGGAACGACGCGACGGAAAACTGATCGAAGCACTCCCCGGAGTCCGCTAAGCTTTCATACGTACGCGGGGCCGAGAGGCCCGGCGCACGTGGTGGGTGTAGCTCAGCCGGTAGAGCACTTGGTTGTGGTCCAAGAAGTCGCGGGTTCAAGTCCCGTCACTCACCCCAGAGGCGAAGGCCCCTGACCAGCGCAAACGCGCGGTAGTCAGGGGCTTTCGCGTTGCCAGGGACTCAGCGCCGGTGGGTGCGCTCACCCGGGTACCTGCCACCCGCAGGGATCCTGCGCGTTCCTTCGGCCCTTGGGCGCACGAGACCCTGACACCCTTCAGCCGAGGAAGTCCTTCCAGAAGGGAACGGACACCTGCTGCTCCCACGGAGCGCCCTCGTCGGCCAGCACACCGAACTCCCGGTCAACGTAGTCAGCCAGATCCCTCCCGTAACAGATGGTGTCGAGGCCGCCCACCACGGAAAGAACCGGGTGGCCCCAGGCACCGCGTCCGGCGGGCACGAACCGGTGACCGTAGATGGGAACGAGCACCGGCGCCTGAGCCAGCTTCCGCTCCGCCACGGCCAGCGCGTTCGACGACCAGGGTGGCTGCGGATCCTAGCCCTCGTGCCACCAACCGTTCTCGGCACCGGCCAACACACCCTCCACGGGCCATCGCAGTCGGTACTGGAGGTCCCCTGAAGCGCCTCTACGCCAGTCGGGCCAGGGGCGCTTCCAGCTCGCTCCTTCCTCAAACGGAGAGGCCACTGGCAGCCCGGCGACCAGGAAAGCACGGTGATCCGCTGAGAACTCGAACCTGCATTCGGCCTCGATACGGCTGAACTCGGCATCGTTCAGCCCCGGCTCGATCTCACAGCAGTCAGCATCCATGAGGCGATGAGCCGCCTCGGTCCCCAGACGGAACTCCTCATCGTCAACCACGCAGCCAACGTATACCCCCCTTTACCGCATGGCGTCATCATTGGCGCCCCGTCACGGCAGCCGAACCTCCGAGCCCTTCGTCCCGTGACGCCGTACCGGTGCTGTTCCAAAGCAGCAAGACACCGTTCCCTCGAAAGAGCCGACTCCTCTCGACCGAGCCCCAGACCCAGACCCAGACCCAAGAATCACCTGTAAATCACCAGAAACACTAACAACACAGGGCAATCAATAACCGCGAGCACCAATTTCTGAGAACTGCTTCCTGTCGATCTGACAGAAAGCTAGACTCGCCGCATGCCGAACGAAACCTGGCAACCACCCCCCGTGCTGTTGACCGTTGACCTGGTCATCCTGACCCTGCGGTCCTCAGCCCTCCACGTCCTCCTCGTCGAGAGAGGCATCGACCCCTACAAAGGCGAACTGGCCCTGCCCGGCGGGTTCATCGCCGATTCCGGTGAGGACGTCTTCGACGCCGCCTGTCGGGAACTGCGCGAAGAGGCCAACCTCGACGCGACCGAACTCCACCTGGAGCAGTTAGGCGCCTACGGAACCCCCGGCCGGGACCCGCGAGGGCGCATCGTCTCCGTCGCCTACCTCGCCATAGCCCCCGGCCTGCCAGAACCCGAGGCCGGTACCGACGCCTCGGCGGCCTCCTGGCGCCCCGTCGAGGAGTTCTCCGCAGGCCGCGGGCGACTCGCCTTCGACCACCGGCAGATCCTCGACGACGGGCTGGAACGGGCCCGCTCGAAGATCGAGCACACCTCGCTGGCCACGGCCTTCTGCGGCGAGATCTTCACCATCGCCGAGCTGCAACGGGTCTACGAGGCGGTGTGGGGGTTCGAACTCGACCCGCGCAACTTCTACCGCAAGGTTCAGGCGGTGACGGATTTCCTCACTCCGGTCGTCTCGAGCCGACGCGTGACCAAGGGACGCCCCGCGCGCCTCTTCCGAGCAGGACCCCAACAGGTGCTGCGCCCACCGATGATGCGACCCCTGACCCCGAACCAGAACGAGAACGAAGAATGAGCGATGACCTCGTAGTGGTGCTGACCGCCCTGAACCTGGAGTACCAGGCCGTGCGGGATCGGCTCCGCTCCCCGGAACCACACCTGCACCCCAGGGGCACCCGGTTCGAGATCGGAACACTGCCCGGCGGCCACGGCCGTGTCGTCCTCGGACTCACCGGCAAGGGCAACCAGTCGTCGGCAGTGCTGGTCGAGCGGGCCGTCCAGGAGTTCTCACCGGCCGCAGTGCTCTTCGTGGGCGTGGCCGGAGCCCTGTGGGACACGCCTCCGCTGGGTGACGTGGTCGTGGCGACGCACGTGTACGCCTACCACGGCGGAACCAGCGAGGACGACGGCCTCAAAGCCCGGCCCCGCGCGTGGGAGTCACCGCACGGCATCGCCCAGACGGCCGCACACCTGGCCAGGCTCGGCGCATGGTCCCGGCACGCACCACCGGAGAGGCCGCGCCCCCAGGCGCACCTGGGTCCTATCGCCGCCGGAGAGATCGTGCAGAACTCGCGTATCTCCCGCGAGGCCGCGTGGATCAGGCAGACCTACAACGACGCGTTGGCCATCGAGATGGAGGGCGCTGGAGTCGCCCAGGCCGGACACCTGAGCGGCGCACCGGTGGCGATCGTGCGCGGCATCAGCGACCGTGCCGACGGCACGAAGGCCAGCGAGGCGGACCGCGAATGGCAGCCGGTCGCCGCCGCGAACGCCGCGGCCTTCGCTCTGGACCTCGCGGAAGAACTCATAGGGCAGGAGGAGTCCCCCAGCATGCGCAAGGACGGCAACTCCGGTGACGGAGGCAACGTCACCAACACCGCCTACGGAAGTGTCGGCGTCCAGGCGGGCCACGTGCGCGACAGCACGTTCCACGTGTCCTTCGCCGGACCCGGGTCCGGCGGGACCGGGATCGCGGACGAACTCGCCGCCCTCAGGGAGAAACTGGCGAGGGAGCGCTCTGCGGGACGCATCGACGAGGACACCCACGAGGCGGCGTCGGCCGAGATCGACATCGCCGACAAGGGGATCGAGGAAGGGACGTCCGAGAGCAGGAAGAACTCGGTCCTGGCCCTGAAGCGCCTACGAGGACTGCTCGGCGACCTGGCGTCGCTGGCCGCGCAGGTCGCGACGCTGATCACCGCGGTGAAGGGGCTCTCGTGAACGAGCACGACACCACGAACACCGCCGAATCCGGCTCCTTCGTCGGGGCCCAGGTCGGGCAGATGCACAACTCCCGCGTGTACGTTGTGAACCCCGGCGATCCGCCCGAGCGCGATTACGACGTTGGGTGCAATTATCTGGCCGACGGAGTCCCGGTCAAGGCGCGGGAACACATCGAACTCGCCCGGGCACGAGGGTTCGATGGCCCTGAGGTTCGCTTCCACTGGGTCCTGGCGATCCTCAGCAAACGCTCCTACCGGGATCTCACGAAGAAAGAGCGCGTACTCCTGGCTGATCTGTCGGCGCGAACAGAACTGAGAGAGCGCGACGGATGGCGGCAGGGACTCAACGTCGTCTTCGCGCTGCTGTCCTGCGTGGACGGCTCCAGTGGGGACCCTGAGTCAGCGATGGCCCAACTGCACAGCTTGCCCGATCCACAGCACGGACTGATCCTGCGCCACCTCGGGCTGGTGCTCACCGGCAGTATGAAGCAGGGTGTGTGGCACCAGCTCCGGAGGAACGCCGTGGAGGAACAGTGTGCCCGTGGACGGGTTGACCGTGTTTGGACCTATTTCGCGCCGAAACCCGCCGAGGCCCGGGCCAGGTACCCCGCACCGAAGTCCACTACTGCCTGGAACGTCCTCGGAGGGCTGCTCCTGGCGGGTGTGTTCCTGTTCGCCGTTGCGACCATCATGAAATCCGCCCTCGCACAGGGCAGTCTGCTGGCGCTGGTCTCCTGCCTGGCCGTACTTGTCTTCGGACCGGTCGCGGTATGGCACATCGCCCTCTGGAACCACCAGTACCGGCGAAGGATGGCCAAGGAACACGAGTACGGTTACCTGTTCTCATCCCCGTCCCCGCCCAAGGGAGGTTTCACCGACCAGGTGACCCACGATTTCGACCACTACTTCGCCAAGTACGCCCCCGAAACGGAGAGCAGGGGCACGTGGCTGGAGGAAACGCAGGGTATACGCCGTTCCCTGCGCGACGAGGTCGCCCGGCTCTACCGGGAAACCGGGGTCAAGGCCGAACGGGTGCGTTGGCTGGTCCGGTTCCTGGTCCGTGACGTGCGACGGCGCTGGCTCACGGGCCAGCCCTTGGAACCGCGCGAACTGCACAGGGTGGACACGGCGACCAAGGTCCGGTGCGTGGTCCTGTGCCTGGCCCTGATCTCGGCAGCCACGACCACCGTGGTCACCGCGTTCCAGCAGGCACCCGTGGCCGCAGTCGGTGGCGCCCTGCTCACGGTGGTCACCAGCGGGTTCGCGTTTCCCCTGTGGCTGCGGATCTACAGCGAGCGCCGACGCTACGACGAGGAGTCGCGGGAGAGGGAGGAGATCCTCGGCGCCCGCGAGGCCGAATACGAGCGGTGGAAGGGCAAACTCGACACCCTGCGCCCCACAGAGACGGATATGGAGGCCTGGCTGGACGCGGACAAGACCCTGATCCTCGACAAGGCTCTGAGGCATCATCGTCTGTCATGGCATGAAGTCGTCGCCCACGCCTTCCTTGTGACACCCAAACGCCCCTGCAAGTCGGCCCACGTACGGCGCGGCCCCTGGCGCCATTCGAAATACGAGATCCGGGTCTTCCTGGTCACCGACGAGGGGGTTCGCGAGGCCACGGCCGACCTCGACTTCGAGCGGGCGCGGCGGCACCTCAGCGGACGGGACAACTACCGCTTCGAGGCGTTCTCCTCGGTCCAGGTGGAGATAGAGAGCACACGCCGTTACACCCTGAACATCACCCTGACCAACGGACCGGCCAAGAGCATCGTGGTGGCCGAAGCGCCCACCCACGACGCGGAGGAGGCAGAGTTGGCGACCAAGGCGTCGGAGACCAGCCTCGACGCCGCAGGGTTCTTCCACACGCTCCGCATCCTCGAAGGCATCGCCGCTGAGGGCAAA
Organism: Nocardiopsis sp. TNDT3; assembly: GCF_003427465.1. Lineage (NCBI taxonomy): Bacteria > Bacillati > Actinomycetota > Actinomycetes > Streptosporangiales > Nocardiopsidaceae > Nocardiopsis > Nocardiopsis sp. TNDT3. Next base: position 6,055 of record NZ_QPFC01000071.1, read on the forward strand.
CTGTGGTTCGAACGCGATGTGGACCCGCCGTCCGGGTCCATGCCCGACTGGCCCGATTCCGAAGAGTCCGCGCATGAGAAGGGCACAGCACCGGGACGCAACGGCGTGTCTGTACATGAGCGGACGCCGCATCCACTTCCGGGGTAAGCCCGCGGTGTCTCTGCGGTCAGGCCGGACGGCGGCCCGGTGTCCTCCTGGGTGGTGCCCACGCACACAGGAGGTTCCGGGCCGCTGCGGCCTCCGGCGGCAGAGCCCCCTGCCGGGCCCTGCCGCAGACGCGTCCGGTATCGGGGACGAGCACCTCTCCCGCCAGCACGGAACCGTGCCCTCGCCGCAGACGGCCACCGTGCCCTGTGGCCGGTGCGGCGGTGGCGTGGCTCCGTGGCCGCTTCCGAGCTCCGCCCACCTCACGGTGCTCCGGGAGCGGCCCGCCCGACCCCCTCGGGCTGCCGCCGGCGCGTCCTCGCACCCAACTGGATGACGCACCGGGAAAGGCGGGTGCCGTCGTCCGTCAACCGGTTCCTCATTCATGATCGGTGGACCGAAACGGTCTCCGACCGGGCGGCGACCGGTGGCCCCCGGACCCTTGGCGGCGTGTCCCCGCCCCGTCGCCGGTGGCCGTCCGCAGCGGTGGGGCGGCCGGTCCGTCTCCCCCGCCGGGGACGGATCCGCTCACCCCCGCCCGGCAGGCGGTCAGCGGAGACAAGGTCTGGAGCACGGGCGTCGTGGTCTCCCCGGGCCCCGGGAGCGGTGACGCCGAAGAGGTCGAGTCCCTCGGCGAACCGGGTCGGCGCGGGGTCCGGGGAACCCTCCCCGCGGACGGCGGCGCGCCCGCCGGGCACCCCGTCGTCGGCCGCGCCCTCCTCGGGGTCGCTGCGCGGGACGTTCGGATCGGCGGTCGCGTCCGGGGACGGCGGCGTGCTGTGGTCGACCACCAGCACCGGCGGGTGGTCCTCGACGTCGAAGCGGCGCCAGGCCGTGGTTCCGGACTCGTCGCGTTCGCCGAGCCGGAGGTGGATGTGGGGTTCTCCTGCGTCCACGGCCCGCTGGTAGGCCTCGGTCAGGTCGAACTCCACGCCGCCGGGCACGGGGCAGGCGGACCGCCCGCCCCTGATCCTTCGGGTGTCGAGCAGGGCGCGTGCCCGCGGCTGGTCGTTCCAGGTGGCCCCCTCATCGAAGGGGTCGACCCGGTGCAGCTGCACGAAGGAGTCGCTGCCGCAGTCGTAGGACCAGGCCACCTCGGTGCGCAGCACCGCGGATTCGACGACGGCGCCGGGGCCGGGCACGACGGGGAACCCGAACAGGGCCCTGCGGGTGTAGTTCCGGTCCCATTCGAGGCGTCCGGTGCCCACGCTCGCGGTTTCGACGCCGTCGTGGGGCCGGTCGGGGAAGGCACGGTCCACGTAGGTCCACGAGGAGCTCTGGACCTCGGTTCGTTCACCGTGGGGGCGCGCCGGGGCGAAGGGACCGTCGGCGGCGGACGCGGCCCCGGGTCCGGCCGGGCCGCTGGTCCCCTCCGCGTCCGGTTCGCTCCCGCGCGGTCCACCGCTCCGCTCCCCCGGGGCGCCGGGCTCTCCGGGGACGGCGGCGCCGTCGGCGGTGGGAACGCCCTCGTCAGCTGCGGCGGGAGCGACCGCCCCCAGCACGAGGACCAGGGCGTAAACCGCACAGACCGCCGTCGCACGGGTCAGGGAACGACGCATTACGGGTGGTGCCTACACATTCCAGCTATGACCGAAAAAGAATTCAGGAGAAACGTTCACATCCCGCTTCAGCCACGAGGAATTTACCAAATTCCCCTAGCACCCCACAAACCTCAGGGATATAAACGCTGACCAAAACCCTGGTTATCACCCGAAGAAACAACGGCGCCGCGCGAACCCGACCCAACCGAAAAGAAGCACGCGAACACGCGGGAATCCTTTATTCGACAGCCAGGAAAAACCATTCACGTCAGACCGGAAACCGGCTACCGCTCATGGCGGGCGCACACCGGCGGCGGTCCCGACCCGTCGCGGCACCGCCCGGAGCCCCGTGTCCTCGTCCCCGGGCCCGGAGCCAGACGAGTTCTCAGGCCATGAGGGCCATGAACGGCGGCGAAGCCCCCGAGCGGGGCGAGCCCGGAGATCGCGTACTGGGCGAGTCCGCCGAACTCCCTGCCCTCCGCGGGGATCTGGAGGAACAGCAGGGTTCCGACGGCGTAGAGCACGAGGGTGACGACCGTACCGACGATGATCTCGGGCCATCCGGCCCGGCGCCTACTCCCGCCCTGTGCGTCGGGGGCCGTGGGCCGCGGACCGGGGTGGGCGTCAGCGTTGGTGGGCATGCTTCCTTCCTGCGTTCGGTTACCGGGGCGTACCAGCACCCGGCTGCGGAAGGTGTGGGCGTTTCCCTGGTGACCCGCCGTGAGGCCGTGGGGGGAGACGGGATCCGCTGCGCCCGCGCGGACGCGGCTGCCGGTGGGCGCCTCCGTGCCACACGGGAATCCCTGTGCCGCACGGGAACCAGCGCCCCCTCGCGCCCTCCCCACCCGGTACGCGAGGCCCCGCGGGGGCCGCTTCCCGACCGTGCCACTGTGCGGGCGGTCACAGAGTGAACAGGTCCGACGCTCTCATCAGGACTTACCAGTGCACTGGTAAGACAGATGTATGTGTCAGCGGCGCGGCTGTGGCACGATGAAGACGTGAACCGACAGGCCAACTTCACCCTCGCCCCCTCGTCCCTGACCGACGCGCTCTACCAGTCGCTGCGCGCTCGCATCGTCAACGGGGAGATCGCGGCTGGCGAGAAGCTCACCGAGCACCGGATCGCCAGCGAGTACGACGTCGCGCGCCCCACCGCCAAGGCGTGTCTGGAGCGGCTCACCGCCCTCGGCCTCCTGCGCCGGTCGGCCCACAAGACGGCGGTCGTCCCCGACTTCCACGCCGACGAGATCCGCGACCTCTTCTTCAGCCGGGGCACGGTGGAGAGCGCGGCGGTCACCGTCCTGGCGGCCGAGGGGGCGGTCCCCAGGGAGGCCACGGAGGCGCAGGCGCTGATCGAGGCGGCGGCCAGGGACGGCGACTTCGAGCGCCAGGTGGAGGCCGACATCGCCTTCCACACCGCGCTGGTCTCCGGTGCGGGCAGCGAGCGCCTGAGCAGGATGCACGAGCTGATCATGGGCGAGGTGCACCTGACCATGGGCCGCTTCCAGGCGCACCGGTCCACGCAGGGCAGCACCGTGGCCCACGAGCACGCGACGATCCTGGAGGGCATCAGGGCGCAGGACCCCGAGGCGGCGCGCCTGAGGCTGGCCGAGCACCTCGACCACGCGCGCGGCCGCCTCCTGGCACTGCTGGACGCGGGGACCCAGGAGGCGGCTGGAGCCGAGTAGGGCTCACTTGAGTCCGCTGGTGACCATCCCGCGGATCAGGTAGCGCTGCGCGAAGACGAAGAACAGGATGACCGGCAGCAGGGATATCAGGGACATCGCGAACAGCATCCCGATGCCCTGCTGGCTCTCCGAGCTGACCATGGAGCTCAGCGCGACCGGAACGGTGTACATGTCCGTCGAGGTCAGGTAGATGAGCGGCGTGAAGAAGTCGTTCCACGTCCAGATGAACGTGAAGATCGTCGTGGTCACCAGAGCGGGGCGCATCAGCGGCAGGATCACGTGCCAGAAGATCCGGAAGTGCCCGGCCCCGTCGATCTCGGCGGCGCGATCGAGGTCGCGCGGGATGCCCCTGATGAACTGCACCATGAGGAAGACGAAGAACGCGTCGGTCGCCAGCAGCTTGGGGATCAGCAGCGGCAGGTAGGTGTCCACCCATCCCAGCTGGGCGAAGAAGATGTACTGCGGGATGATGAGCACGTGCATCGGCAGCATCACCGTGACGAGGGTGATCCCGAAGAAGAGGCGCCGGGCCCTGAACTCCAGCCGGGCCAGCGCGTAGGCGGCCAGTGAGCAGGAGACGAGGTTGCCCAGGATCGAGCCCACGGTCACCACGAGGGAGTTGACGAAGAACACCGAGAAGGGCTGGTTGAGGGCGTGCCAGCCCTCCCGGAAGTTCTCGAAGGTGACCTCGGTGGGCACCAGGCCCGGCTCGGTCAGGATCAGGTGCGCGGGCTTGAAGGCGCTGACGACCATCCAGACCAGCGGGTAGACCATCACGACCAGGAACAGCAGCAGTGCGCCGTGCTTGAGGATCGCGGTCCGCGGTCGGCGGCGGCGTTGCCGCGGACCGCTGGCGCCCGCGACCGTGGGGGCTTCGGTCATCAGTCGTCTCCGTAGAAGACCCAGTATTTGGACAGGAAGAAGTGGACCGCGGTCACGGCGCCGATCACCAGCAGCAGGACCCAGGCCAGCGCGGAGGCGTAGCCCATGTCGAAGGATCTGAACCCCTGCTGGTACACGTAGAGCGTGTAGAAGAGGGTGGAGTCGACGGGTCCCCCGGTGCCGCCGCTGATGACGTGCGCCTGCGTGAAGGTCTGGAAGGCGCCGATGGTCTGCAGGATGAGGTTGAAGAAGATGATCGGCGTCAGCATCGGGACGGTGATGTGCCGGAACTGCCGCAGGCGTGAGGCGCCGTCCACGCGCGCCGCCTCGTAGTACTCCTCGGGGATCTGCCGGAGGCCGGCCAGGAAGATCACCATCGGCGACCCGAAGGTCCACACGTTGAGCACGATCAGGGTGGACAGGGCCGTGGACGGGTTCTGGAGCCAGCTCTGCCCCTCGATGCCCAGCAGGCCGAGGAAGTCGTTGACCAGGCCGTTGTGCCCGAACACCTCGCGCCACAGGATGGCGACCGCGACGCTCGCGCCCAGCAGCGAGGGCAGGTAGAAGGCGCCCCGGTAGAACGAGAGGCCGCGCAGGCCCCGGTCGAGCATGACGGCCAGCAGGAGGGCGAACATCAGCTGGAGCGGCACCGAGACGACCACGTACCGGAGGGTCACCGAGGAGGCCGCCCAGAAGCGTTCGTCGCCGAGCATGCGCTCGAAGTTGGCCAGCCCGGTGAAGGCCGGTGTGCTGAGGATGTTGTAGTCGGTGAAGGCGAGGTAGAGCGAGGCGCCCAGCGGGATGGCCGTCACCAGGCCCAGGCCCAGCAGCCAGGGCGAGAGGAACACGTAGGCGGCGCGGCCCTGCCGCCGCGAGGACGGCGCGGCGGGGCGGCGGGTTCTCGTGGAGGGGGGCACGCCCTACGCTCCCCGGTCGATGCCGGAGCGGATCTCGGCGATGAGCTCCTCGGTCACCTGGGCGACCCCGGCGTTGCCCAGGGCGACGTTCTCCGAGGCCCGTGACATGGCCTCGCGCCAGGTCCCCGTCCCGGGCGGGGCCTCGTAGCGGGGGCGCTGCGGCTCGGCGCGGTCCGCCTCCACCACGGCCAGCATCTCCTTCTCGTCGTCGGAGGCGAAGTCGTAGGCCTCGGCGAGGAGGCGGGGGTTGGGCGGCGCGCCCATGGTGAGGCCGACGGTGCGCAGGAACTCGACGTTGTTGACGTTGAAGTCGATGAGCTTGCCCGCCGCCTCGACGTTGGCGTCGTCGATGCCCTGGTAGACGGCCAGCCGGGGGTAGTAGAGGAAGCGGTGGCCGTCGGCGGCGTCCGCGCCCACCGGCACGGACCGCAGACGGTACTTCCAGTCGGGGAACATGGCGGCTTCGTCGATGATGTGGTTGGAACTGCCGAAGTTGAGCAGGACCCGGTCGCCGACCGCGGAGAAGTCCGGCTGCATGCCCTCCTGCTCGCCCAGGCTCAGGACCGCCCCCTCGTCGAGGAGGACGCGCCACCACTCGAACCAGTCGCCGAGGGCCTCCTCGTCGAAGCCGACGTTCCCGTCCTCGGTCCACAGGTCCTGGCCGCGCTGGCGCAGCCACGCCTCGAAGGCCATGTCCTGGTCGGGTGTGTAGGTCGCGCCCCGACGCCCCTGCGCGTTGTTCGCGCTGTAGTCGATGAGGAACTCCGCGAGGTCGTCCCAGGTCCAGTCCTCCCCGGGCATCCGCGCGCCCTCCTCTTCGAGGAAGGTCTCGTTGTGGCGCACCACGGGGACGAAGACCCCGTGCGGCATGCTCAGGAGCTCACCGCCCAGGGAGAAGGACTCGATGTCCTCGGCGCTGTAGTCGGAGAGGTCGAGGGTGGGGATGTCGTCGAGCCTGCGGTACAGCCCGTTCGCCTTGTAGGTCAGGACCTGGGGGGAGGCGATCCAGAAGACGTCGGCGACGTTGCGGGCCGCCATCTGCGTGGTCATGCGCTCCTGGAAGGCGGTGTACTCGGCGAACTCCGGCTCGACCGTGATGTCGGGGTTGGCCTCCTGGAACGCCTCCAGGGCCTCGGTGTAGTTCTGCTGGCGGACGGTGTTGCCCCACCAGGCGTACCGGAGGCCGTTCCCCGAGCCGCTGCCGCCGCAGCCGGACAGGAGCAGGGAGGCCCCCACCGCGCCCATGCCGGTCAACGCGAGAAATGCGCGCCGATCGAAATCTCTCATCACGTTCCCTTCGCTGCGGGGGAGGTCACCCCAGTGAGTGTGCAGCTTCACAGGACATGTTTCCGGTGCTGATTTGGTAAGTCAATAACTCATGAATACTTGTTTTACAAAGTTACCGGGCGTTGACGGGACGCTCCGTGACCAGGACCTCGAAGAGATCGACGCGGGGCAGCGCGACGCCCTCGCCGCCCTTTTCCGCGACCGTCAGGTCCGTGTCGGCGCGCAGGGCGCGGGTGGGCTGGCCCGTCCACCACGGCACCCGCAGGCGGCGTCCGTCGACCGGCAGCGGGGTGCGGAACCCCTGGGGCACGGCACCGGAGTGGTTGACCAGGTGGACCACTCCCCCGGCCTCGGAGACGCCCAGGACCACCTCGACCTGCTCGGGCAGGTCGGTGTCGACCTCCACCGGGCCGCTGGCCGCGCGCAGCGCGGTCTCGACGAACACGTCGCGGTGCCCGCTCAGGCCCAGCTGGTGGTAGGCCCTGCCCGGCGTCCAGGGCAGCACGGCCACCCGGCCGCGCCCGTGGGCGCGCCACAGCGCGCCGGGGTGGTCGAGGAGGAGGTGGCCGTGGCACTTCTCGGGCGGACCGTAGGGGGCCCGGGACAGCACGGGGAGGTCGGTGTCGGCGTCCGCGACGGGTTCGACCACGTGGAAGGCGCCCACCACGGGCAGGTCGCCCCCGCGTCGCGCGCCGTCTCGGCCGGGGCGGCGCAGGTGCAGCGAGCGCACGGACTCGACCGTGTCCCGGACCGCCGTCCGGCGCAGCACCGGTGAGCCCTCGATAAGGGAGGCGTCACCGTCGAACCCGCTCGTGCCGGTGGCGAGCACGCCGCCGCCGGCCTCGGCGTAGCGCCCCAGGGCGTCCACCGTCTCCTGGTCCAGCGGTCCCAGGTCGGGCAGGACGACCAGCCCGTAGTCCCCCAGTCGGCCCTGGCGGTCGACGTCGCGGACACGGGGCTCGGGCAGCACGTCGAAGGGGATGTGGCGTTCGAGGAGCGACGAGTACAGTCCCCGGAACTCGTGGACGGCCTCCTCCCACCGGGCGGGGGCGAGCTTGAGCGGGTCCGGCCGGACGAGGAGGACCCGGGCCGCGGACACCAGGTCCCGGTAGAAGCGCTCGTGGTCACGGTGGAACCGGGTCAGCTCACCGGCCGCGTCCAGGCACTCGTAGGTGACGTCGTCCGGGGTCCCCATGATGTACGTGGAGGGGTTGGCCCCCCGGGAGAAGGCCTGGACCAGGTACTGGGCGAAGTGGTGGGGCTCCTCGCCCGCCAGGCGGTAGGGCATGTCGACGAAGCCCACGGCGTTGGTGAGCACGGGCACCCCGGGCCGGTACGTCCGGGCCGCGCTGACGTGCTCGGCGGTCCGATGGTGCCACAGGGTCCGCCCGACCGCGTTGTTGGCCTCGTGGAAGACGATGTCGGCGCGGTCGCCGAGGATGAGCGGCGCCTCGGGGCGGCGCGCGCTGACGTGGTCGCGCACGCGGGAGGTCAGGTCGTCGAGCACCGCCTCGGTGAAGCGCTTCCACACCCGGTAGGTGGGGGAGGCGGGCCCGGTGGGCATCTCGACTCCGGGCGCGAAGACCGCGAACGCCCGCTGGCAGGGCAGGCAGTGGCACGTCCCCCGGTGGACACCGCTGTAGTCGACCTCGTTGAAGGACATCCAGTTGAAGAAGAACCCGTCCACGGGGTAGCGGTCCAGGACCTCGTCGACCACCTCCAGGAGGCGGTGCTGGTAGTAGTCCCCGCTGGGGCACACGCTGGTCAGGCCGTTGTAGACCTGCTGCGTCCCGTCGGCCCCCGTGAAGCACCACTCCGGGTGGCGTTCGGCCCGGCGGTGGTCGATCTTGGAGAAGTCCATCCTGGCCAGGACCCGCACGCCCCGCTCGCGTGCCGCCGCCACCGCGTCGCCCACGAGGTCTCCCGAGGGCCGCTGGTCCAGGGCGGGGTTGCGGGTCTGGAACTCCAGCTCCGTGGGGTAGTTGGACACGATGCCGCCGACGCTGAGGAGCCAGGCGCGCGCGCCGAAGCCCTCCAGGTAGTCCAGGACCCGTTCGACGTCGAGGGTCGCGTCGATCTCCCTGAGGTTGGTCTGGAACATCCGGAAGGGCCGGCGCCACCACAGGTCGTGCTCGTTCATGCCCGCTCACCCCGGATCCACGTGAAGCGGACGGCCTCCAGCAGGTCCGCGGAGTCCACGGTCACCTCGGCGCGCCCCGCGCGCATGCGCACCGGGACGTCGGACCCGGAGACCAGGAGGCGCGCGTCGGCGCCCACAGCGCCCTCCGGCAGGGCGACCGAGACCTTCTGCGCGGGCAGCGGGATGATCTCGCGCATGGGCCCCTTGAGTGCCATGGGGTTGGTGAGGTTGACGATCACCACGGCGACCGAATCCGGGTCCTCCCAGAGCGCGAGGTCGACCAGTCCGCGTCCGCGGACCCGGACCCGTTCCGGTTCCCCGAGGGCCCAGCGGACGGCGTTGGCGACGAGCGTCCCGTGGTCGGGTTGGAGCGCCTCCCAGAACAGGGAGCCGAGGTTGAAGGCGACGTAGACCGAGCGCCCGCCTCCGGGCAGCTCCCGGGTGACCAGGGCCGGGCTCGCGGGCTCCTCCCGCGGGTAGACCTCCTCCATCGGCAGGTCGGGGTAGTCGGGCACGAAGCGCAGGGGCACGCCGGTCCCCGGGCGGGCGGTCACACCGATGAGTTCGGTGCCGCCGATGACGCGCTCCGCTCCCCCGAATCCGTCCGTGGTGGGGTGCTCTCCGGTGAGCGCGACGTAGTTGTTCTTGACGGGTCCCCGCACCGGCATGCTCAGGTCCACGCCGAACACGTCGGCGAGCCCGAAGTTGGCCCGCGGGGTGCCGTACTCGTCGTCCAGGGAGGAGCGGTGGGCGGCCACGACGCTTCCCCCCGACTCGGTGAAGGCCCGGATCGCGCGGCACTGGTCCTGGCTCAACCGCTCGGCGTCGGGCAGGACGAGCACCCTGAACCGGCCCAACTCGCTCTCGGACAGGTTCTGCTCGGCGACGATCTCGAAGGGGATGCGGGCCTCGACCAGGGCGTGGTAGAAGCCGTCCTCGTGCGAGCGCCCCCTCTCGGGGCCCCCCGTCTCCAGGAGCGCCACGTCCGCCGTGATGCGGCGGCCCGCGAGTTCGGGCTCCAGGCGCTCGTGGAGCGCGAAGGCCTCGGCTACGGGGCGCACCCACCGCCGGTCGGGCACCATGCCGTTGAACTTGGTGAACCAGGGGAAGGCGCCCTGCGCGAAGCCGTCGACGATCCACATGGTGGTCTCGGCCCCGGGCGATACCGAGTCCTTCCAGCGGTGCTGGTGGTGCTCGGGACCGATGGAGGTGATGAGTCCGACCGGCCTGTCCCGGAAGACCGCCCGGCTGCGCTTGCCGTTGCGCCCGGCCGACCAGGGCGCCTCCACCCCGGAACGGCCCTGCTTGTCGATGAGGAAGAACGGGAAGTGCCGGGCCAGCATGCCGCGGTCGAGGTCGCGCGCGGCGATGCTGCCCAGGTTGGGGATGAAGCGGGCGTGCGGGCGGATGTCGCGGACCGCCTGGTCCCACAGGCTCACCAGGTCGCTCAGCTTGCGCCTGCGCCACACCACGTAGGCGCGCCAGGCGGGGTCGGAGGTGTCCCCCTCCCGGCGCGGCAGGTCGAACCCCGTCTCGCCGCGGAAGCTGCGCAGCGCCGCCTCGCTGTAGGAGATGCCGTGGCCCTGCCAGCGGTTGGCGAAGACGGCGTCCACGTCGTAGCGGGTGACGATCTCGCGGGCGACCTCGGTGATGAAGTCGCGGTTGTACGGGCCGAACGGGCAGGTCAGCCAGATACCGGGGTAGCCCCAGTGCTCCACCGGGCTGCCGTCGGCGGTACGCGCCAGCCACTCGGGGTGGGCGCTCGCGGCGTCGGCGTGGACGGCGTGGGGGTCCACCCTGGCCATGACGTGCATGTCCAGGCCGCGCGCGCCCTCGACCAGGGCGCCGAAGGGGTCGGTGTCGCCGAGGTGGACGCTGCGGTGGTGGTAGGGGACGTCGGTCGGGTAGAAGGCGACGTACCCGCCCGCGCTGATGCAGGCCGCGTTGGACCTGGTCTCGCGCATGACCTGGATCCAGAAGTCGGGGTCGAAGCGTCCGGGGTCGTTCTCGGTCAGCGTCAGCTGCGTCCAGCGCGTCGCGCCCAGATGCCAGTCGGCTTCGCGCGGCGCGCTGGCCGCGCTCCCGGGCACGCTCTCCGTCACACCCTGTGCCATGTGGCTGGTCCTCTCGTCGGCTCGGCCGCCGCGGCCGCGGCTCGGCTCGCGCGCCGGTGGCGCTCCGCGACGGAGGCAGGACAGTATAGGCACATTGTCAGTCAAGATTTCAAGACTGACAATGCGCCTACGAATGTGCCTACGAGGGCCCCCCGATCAGTCCCGCGCGTCCGCGTCACGCCCCGACAGCCGCTCCACCTGCAACAGCAGCGCCGAGTGGTCGAGGGACCCGTGGCCCTGGGCGCGCAACGATCCCATCAGGGTCGCCGTGAGCGCTCCCAGGGGCAGGGCCACCCCGGCCTCGCGGGCGGCGGCCGTCACGATCCCGAGGTCCTTGTGGTGCAGGTCCACCCTGAACCCCGGGTCGAACTCGCGCGCGAGCATGGACGCGGCCTTGCGGTCGAGCACCGTGCTGCCGGCCAGCCCACCGGAGAGCACGCGTACGGCGCTGTCGCGGTCGACGCCGTGGGCCTGGAGGAAGACCAGCGCCTCGGAGACGAGCTCGATCGTCCCGGCGACGATCAGCTGGTTGGCGGCCTTGACGGTCTGCCCGGCTCCGGCCGGACCGACGTGGACGACCGTCGTGCCGAGCGCGTCCAGCACCGGCTTCGCGAGGGCGAAGGCCCGCTCCTCGCCTCCGACCATGATCGAGAGCTTGGCCTCGACCGCCCCCTGCTCACCCCCGCTCACGGGCGCGTCCAGGACCGCGACCCCCGCGGCCTCCCCGGCCTCGGCCACGGCGCGGGCCGTGTCGGGGCGGATCGTGCTCATGTCGATGAGCAGCGCGCCGCGGCGCATGTGCTCCAGGGCGCCGCCCCCGCCCAGGACCACGGACTCCACGTCCGGGGAGTCGGGCAGCATCGTGATGACGGCGTCGGCCCCGCCGACAGCGTCGGCCACCGAGGAGGCGGCGCGGCCCCCCGCTCTCACCAGCGGCTCCGTCTTCGCGGCGCTGCGGTTGTACCCCACCACGTCGAACCCGGCACGGACGAGGTTGGTCGCCATGGGGGCGCCCATGACGCCCAGGCCGATGAAGGCGATCGTTCGCACGCTCACTGCGGACTCCTTGGTCGATTCGGTGTCGGTCCGGCGGGCCGGACGGCCCGCCGGGGTGTGCTCTGCGGGTCGCAACGGCCGTCGCGGCCGGATCACGCCGCCTCGCCGGGCAGGCCCGGCAGGTCCGACGAGCGCGTCCAGCCGAAGGGGTGGGGTCCGTCGCCCGCGTGCTCCAGCGCTGTCCAGCCGTCGTACCCGCCCCCGGCCAGGTCCCTCACCCAGTCGCGCAGCGGGAGGCCGCCCGTCCCGGGGGCGCCCCGGCCGGGCGCGTCCGCCACCTGGACGTGCCCGACGCGCCCCTGGTGCCGGGCGAGCGCGGCCGGGACGTCGTCGCCGTTGACGGCCAGGTGGTACACGTCGAACAGCAGGCCGAGGTTGTCCGCGCCCGTCTCGCGCTCGACCCGCTCGATCACCGCCACGGCGTCGTCCGCCGTGAGCAGCGGGTAGGACGGGGCGCCGCTGACCGGCTCGATCAGCACCGTGCCGCCGATCTCGGCCAGGGTGCCCGCCACCTCGCCCAGGACGCGCACGGCCGCGGCGTCCTGTTCGGCGTCGGACACGTCCGAGCGGCGGTTGCCGTACAGGGCGTTGAAGGACCGGCAGCCCAGCGCCTCCCCGATCCGGCGGACCACCGCCGCGTTGGCCCGCAGCTCCTCGGCGCGATCCGGCCAGGAGACCACGCCCCTGTCGCCGCCCGGCATGTCACCGGCGAAGAGGTTGAGCCCGACCAGGCGCAGGCCCGAGGCGCGGACCGTGTCGACGAAGGACTCGACCTCGGCCTCGGCGGGGACGGGCTCCGCGAAGGGCCACCAGAACTCCACCGCCTCGAACCCGGCTTCCCGGACCGCCGCCAGCCTCTCCTCGGGCGGCCGGTCCTTCATCATGATCGAACAGTTCACGGCGTAGCGGGGTGTGCCCACGGTTCTCTCCTTCACCACGGTGGGAAACCGGACGGACCTCTGACAATTGGTCCGACCACCTGACCGATGGTGAAGCTAAACGGGTACCGCGTCCCGTGTCAACGGGTCAGCGGCCCGGCCCGTCCGTCCGGTCCCGCGCGGAGCCCAGCTCGGTCAGCAGTCCCGTCTCGATCTCGCTCATGTGGACGGCCATCAGCTGCCGCGCCCGGCGGTGGTCGCGCCGCTCGATGGCGCCGAGGACCTGCCGGTGGTGTTCGAGGTAGTGACGCGCTTGGTCCCGGCGGCCGCGGGAGCGGCCCTTGAGCTCGCTCCACATGGGTTCGCGCATGAGGTCGACCAGGGTCCGCTCCAGGGCGAAGAGCACGCTGTTGTGCGAGGCCGCCGCCACCGCCAGGTGGAAGTCGGCGTCCACCGCCGAGGGGTCCGCGCCCTCTTCGAGCACGCGCTCCTGCTTGAGCACCAGGTCTTCGAGTACCCGCAGGTCGTTGGAGGTCCTCGCGGTGGCCGCGTGCTCGGCGCACACGGGTTCGAGGGCGGCCCTGGCCACGATCAGGTCGAGCGGGCTGTGCTCTCCGGCGACCGCGGCCCGGGCCCGGAGGGCGTTCTCCTCCGACCCCCCGTCGCCGACCACGTAGGTCCCGCTGCCCACGCGGACGTCGAGCACCCCGGCGTGCTCCAGGACCCGGATCGCCTCGCGGACCGAGCCGCGGCCGACCTCGAACCTCTCGGCCAGCACGCGCTCCGCGGGCAGCGGCGTCCCGGGCGGGAAGGTCCCCGAACGCACCCCGGCGAGGATCTGGTCGACCACCGAGGAGTAGACCTTGGCGTGCTCGACGGCGCGGAAGACGGAACGGCCCTCCTGTGGCATCCGGCACACACCTTCCCTATACTCACCTGACCGGTCGGACCAATACGAGCCACAAATTACCAGAGCGTACGAAGGACGTGATGTTCGTGCCCGAGCGCGGGCGAGTACTCGTGAGCGGGCGCTTCGAGCCCGACGAGAGGGAGCGGATCCGCACGGCCGCCGCGGACGTCCCGGTGGACTTCGTGGACGGGCTCGGTGACCGCATCGACCTCCTGGGGACGGCGACGGTCATCGCCGGAACCCTCAGCGGCGAGCAGTTGGCCCTCGCTCCCGCCGTGCGCTGGGTGCACAGCTGGGCGGCGGGGGTGAACAACGACCTCGCGGCCGGGCTGGACGCGCACCCCGCGGTCCTGACCTCCTCGGCGGGCAACGGCGCGGTCCCGCTGGCCGAGCACGCCATGATGCTCATGCTGATGCTGAACAGGGACGCCCCCCGGTGGGCCAGGGCCCAGTCCGAGCGCCGTTGGGAACGCTTCCAGCACGGTGAGCTCAACGGCCTCACCTGCGGGATCATCGGCCTGGGGAACTGCGGGCTCGACCTGGCGGCCAAGGCACGGGCCTTCCACATGCGGGTGGTGGGGGTGCGGCGCCGCACCGACCTGCCCTCCCCAGGTGTGGACGCCGTCCACCCTCCCGAGGACCTGCACCGCATGCTGGCCGAGTCCGACTTCGTGGTGGTCACGGCCCCGGACACGCCCGCCACCGAGCACCTCCTCGGCGAGGCGGAGCTGAGGGCGATGAAGGACACGGCGTACGTCGTCGTGGTCTCACGCGGCGGGATCGTGGCGGACGGGGCACTGCTGCGGGCCCTCACCGAGGGATGGATCGCCGGAGCCGGGCTCGACGCCCACGGCCGGGAGCCGCTGCCGCCGGACAGCCCCTTCTGGGACCTGCCCAACGTCATCGTCACCCCGCACAACGGGGCGACGACCGCCGCGACGCGGCGCCGGGGCGTGGACGTGTTCGTCGAGAACCTGGAGCGCCACGCGCGGGGCCGACCGCTGGTGAACGTGGTCGACAAGTCCGCCGGGTACTGACCCGGTCGGCGCCCGGTCCCGGCTCGCACCCGCAGAGACACACCGGCACGGGCACACCGGGCTCCCGGCCTCCCGCGGCGGTCCAGCGAGGCGGTCACTCCCGCTCGGCGTCCGGGTCCGGCGTCGCCTCCCCGGGCGGCCTGAGGCGGCTCGCGAGCCGGTAGTCGACGCGGATGTCCGTGTACACCACCCCGGAGCGGACGCCGTGGGGAAGCCCCGAGCGTTCGCTGCCGGAGGTGCCCTCGTGGTCCGGTTCCCCCCGGGTCCGGGACCTGACCTCCGGCACCTCTCCGAAGGTCAGTTCGTCCGCGGACACCGAGGCGTTGATCTCCACGTCGTACTCGGGCCCGGTCCGGTCGTCCACGGCCTCCCACCTCCCGATCTCCGAATGGTGCGCCCCAGGCCGCTCCAGGCCGCCCCGGGCACGGCGGCCACGGCCCCCGGCGCTCGGCTCCCCCGGCGCCCGGTTTCTCCACCGCCCTACTTCTCCGCCGTGTCGTCGGAGTCCTCCACGACCTCCGCGACGTCCCCGACGTCCTCCACGGCCTTCCCCGCGCCCCGGCCGACGC
>NZ_QPFC01000716.1:0-2051 GCF_003427465.1 Nocardiopsis sp. TNDT3
CGACCCCCGCCGACCTGGAGCGGGCCGCCCGTGTGCTCCCCGCCTACATGGTCCCGGCGGCCTTCGTCGTGCTGGAGAGCGTCCCGGTCACCGCCAACGGCAAGACCGACCGGCGCGCCCTGCCCGCCGTGGACTGGGCCGCGCGCTCCGGTGCCGGGCACACGGCCCCGCGCAACCGCGCGGAACGGGAGCTGGCCCGGGTGTGGTGCTCCCTGCTCGGCCTGGAGCGCGTCGGCGTGCACGACGACTTCTTCCGCGTGGGCGGCGACTCCGTCACCGGCGTGCGCGTGCTCGCCCGCGCCGCCGAGCGGCTGGGCTCCCGGCCCCCGCTGCGCGCGCTGTTCGAGCGGCCCACCATCGCGGCGCTGGCCGAGCTCTACGACGGCTCCGGCGACCGCCGCGACGCGCCCGCGCGGACGGAGCGCCAGGGCCCCGCGCCCCTGTCCGCCGCCCAGCGCCGGATGTGGTTCCTGGACCAGTACTCGCCCGGAGGGTCCGGGTACAACTCCGGCGGCGCGCTGCGCCTGACCGGTGAACTGGACACCGCGGCGCTGGAGCGGGCCCTGCACGCCCTGTCCGCGCGCCACGAGGCGCTGCGCACGGTCTTCCCGTCCCGGGACGGCACGCCGCACCAGGTCGTGCTCCCCGATTCCGGTCTGCCCGTGGAGACGGTCGAGCTGGACAGCCCGCCCGGCGCCGGACGCGAGGAGCGGCTGGACGCTCTGCTGGAGGAGTTCGCCGCGCGTCCCTTCGACCTGGCCGGTGGACCCCTGACCCGGGTCCTGCTGGTGCGCGTGGACGAGGGCGACCACGTCCTCTCCGTCGCCATGCACCACATCGTCACCGACGCCTGGTCGATGTCGGTGCTCTTCGGGGATCTGGGCGCGCTCTACGAGGCCGCCCGCGAGCGGCCCGGCGCCCCGGCCGACGCGCTGCCCGGCGCCGCGGGTCTGGAGCCGGTGGGCCTGCGCGCCACCGACGTGGCCGTGTGGCAGGAGGAGCGGGCCCGCTCGGGCGCCTTCGAGGAGCACCTGCGGTACTGGCGCGAGCAGCTCGCCGGGGTGGAGCCCCTGGCCCTGCCGACCGACCGGTCCCGGCCCGCCCGGCGGCGCGGTCTCGGCGCCGCGCGCGCCTTCGAGGTCCCCGCGCGGGTGCGCGAGGGCGTCCGCGCGCTGGAGTCCGAGCACGGCCTGACCCTGTTCATGGTGCTGGCCGCCGCCACCGCGGTCACCCTCGCCCGCCACAGCGGCCAGCGCGACCTCGTGCTGGGTACGGTGACCTCCGGGCGCGACGACGCGGCCCTGGAGAACACGGTCGGGTTCTTCGTCGACACCGTGGCCCTGCGCCTGCGGGTGGACCCCGACGCGAGCGCGGCCTCGCTGCTCGCCGACGTGCGCGAGACCGTCCTGGCCGCGTTCGAGCACGGCGAGGTGCCCTTCGACGGCGTCGTGGACGCGACCGGGCAGGAACGCGACCCCTCCCGCCCCACCCTGGTCCAGGCGCTGGTCACCCTGCGCAACACACCGGGCGCCCCCTGGCGGGTCAGCGGGCTCCACGCGCGCCCGCATGAGGTCGCCCACCGGCACACCCAGTTCGACCTGACGGTGGAGTTCGCGGAGGAGGACGGGCGGCTGCTGGGTGCGGTGGAGTACGACACCGACCTGTTCGACGCCCGCACCGCCGACCGGATCGCCCACCACCTGACCGCCGTCCTCGACCTGCTCTCCCGCGCGCCCGGGGCGCCCGTGCGCTCCCTGGCCCCCGCGCCCGCGCCGGAGGAGGCCGAGGCCCTCCGGTCCTGGGGCACGGGCGCGCCCGGCCACCCCCCGGCCTCGGTGCCCGGCGTGTTCGGCGAGCGGGCGCGCGAGAACCCCGACCACCCGGCCCTGGCGGGCCCCGGCACGGCGGTGACCTACGCCGAACTGGACCGCGCCTCGGCCGCCCTGGCGGCGCGGCTGCGCTCGCTGGGGGTGGGGGCCGAGACTCCCGTGCCCCTGCTGTTGGAGCGGGGGCCGCACGTGGTCACCGCGATGCTCGCGGTGCTGCGCGCC
>NZ_QPFC01000717.1:0-3560 GCF_003427465.1 Nocardiopsis sp. TNDT3
CGGCGACCGTGCCCACGAACTGGGAGGCGTGGCTGCCGATGGCCACGTGGGAGGCGGGCACTCCGGTCAGGCGCGCGTAGGCGGAGCGGGCGCGCTCGATGCCCGCGTCTGCCCCACCCGGCTGGAACCGGCCCGCGGCCACGTCGCGGGTGTGCTGCTCCAGGGCCCGTAGCGCCCGCCGGGGCGTCAGGCCGTGCGTGGCGGTGTTGAGGTAGGTGTTCTCGGCAGCGAACTCCTGCTGCGCGGCCCGCAGGCGGGCCCGTCCGGCTTCGTCCATGCCCCCGATGCTCACAGCGCGGCGGGGACCGCTCAAGGTCCATTCCGGCCGGGAAAGGACTGCCTTTGGCGGCGGTGCCCCCGGCGGCCTCAGTTGCGGAACTTGGCCTTGGCCTCGGTGGAGCCCGCCATGAGCTTGTTGAGCAGGCGCACGAGTTCCCGGCGCTCGTCGGGTTCCAGCGCTTCGGCCCAGGCGCTCTCGCGCCGGTTGTGCGCCCGGAAGCCGCCGAGGATCGCCCGGTACCCGGCCTCGGTGAGGCTGAGCTGGAGGGCGCGCCGGTCGTGGGCGGCGCGCTCGCGCACGATGAGCCCGTCGCGTTCGAGGGTGTTGAGCAGCGCGGACAACGCGGCCCGGCTCATCCCCGAGATCTCGGCGGTGGTCTTGGCCTCCATGGGCCCGGCCAGCCACAGCGCGAAGATCACCCGGAACCCGGGCCAGGTGAGACCGCGCGGGCGGTGCACGGACGACTCCAGGTCGTAGACGACCATGCTCGTCGCCCGGTTGAGGGTCAGGACCATCCGCATGGCGTCGGCGTTCACGGAGGGCAGTTCCTGCTCGGCCTTCCGCACCGCGTAGTCCACGAAGGACCAGAAGGTGAGTTCGGGGGCGGTGTCGTGGGTCACGTCGGTCAGCCTAGTGCCTGATCTCCCGCCGGGACCGGTCGCGCCCGGCCCCGCGCGTCCGCGCCGTTCGGGAGCGCCCGCGCCCGGTCCGGCACACGGCGGGCGGCCCGGCGCACGCGTCGGCACCGGTCGCAGCCGTCGCGGAGCCGCCGTGCGGCTGCGTCCGCCCCGCCCGGGCCGCGCTCGCGAACCGCCAGGTGGGAGGTCTGCGGACACGTCCGCCCCCGTCGTATCATGTGATCTGTATCACTCAGTAGCGGGC
Organism: Nocardiopsis sp. TNDT3; assembly: GCF_003427465.1. Lineage (NCBI taxonomy): Bacteria > Bacillati > Actinomycetota > Actinomycetes > Streptosporangiales > Nocardiopsidaceae > Nocardiopsis > Nocardiopsis sp. TNDT3. The sequence continues at coordinate 1,163 of NZ_QPFC01000717.1, forward strand.
TCCAGGCCTCTTGGTCCTGTGGCGTGGAGCACGTTATGGTCAGGATCATCAAACCTTTGATCAATTGGGCGGCGGCAGCCGTCCGGAGCGAGTGAAGGGCCCCGACCATGGCAGCCAAGCCGTTCGCCTCATCCGCCGACACCGAGGCCAAGGAGCAGACCCTGGAGGTCCTGGCCGACGGCGTCTACGCCCTCACCGCCGAGGGCGACCCGAACGTGGGCGCCATCGAGGGCGAGGACTTCCTCGTGGCCTTCGAGGCCCTGGCCACGCCCGCCGCCGCGGGGGAGTGGCTCGCCAAGCTGCGCGAGCACACCGACAAGCCGATCCGCTACCTGGTGCTCTCGCACTACCACGCGGTCCGCGTCCTGGGCGCCAGCGCCTTCGACGCCGAGATCATCCTGACCCACGAGAAGACCCGCGAACTCATCCGCGAGCGCGGCGAGGAGGACTGGGCCAGCGAGTTCGCCCGCATGCCGCGCCTGGCCAAGGACGCCGACTCCGTGCCCGGGCTGACCTGGCCCACCCAGACCTTCGCCGACCGCACCACCATCGACCTGGGCGGCGACCGCGGCGAGCTGGTCCTCCAGTACTTCGGCCGCGGCCACACCGAGGGCGACATCGTCGCCTGGCTGCCCAAGCAGAGGATCCTCTTCGCCGGTGACCTCGTCGAGGCCCAGGCCGCCCTCTACACCGGCGACGCCTTCCACCACGACTGGGCCGGGGCCACCCTGGACGGCGTCAAGGCCCTGGAGGCCGAGATGCTCGTCGGCGGACGCGGCGCGGTCAGCCGCGGCCGCGAGGAGGTCGACGCCGCCATCGAGCAGACCCGCGGCTTCCTCGACGTCATGATCCGCGAGGTCGGCGCCGTCCACGGACGCGGCGGCACCCTCAAGGAGGCCTTCGAGGCCACCCACGCCGCCCTCGTCGGCGACTACGGCCACTGGCCCATCTTCGAGCACTGCCTGCCCTTCGACGTCTCCCGCCTGTGGGACGAGTTCTCCGGCATCGAGCGCCCGGTCATCTGGACCGCCGAGCGCGACCGCGAGGTCTGGGACCAGCTCCAGGGCTGACCCGCCGCCCCGCCCACCGACTCCCGATCCCTTCCACGCCCGTACGGGGCGTCCACGCCGAACGGAGCCACCAGATGCGACCCCCCGCTCCACGCACCCCCGCGGACACCGCCGCCGATCCCGTCCTGGTGCTCGGCGCGGGCCCGGTCGGCCAGACCGCGGCCCTGCTGCTGGCCCGGCGGGGCGTCCCCGTACTGCTCATGGACGCACGGCCCGAACGCGACGCCGTCGGCTCCAAGGCCATCTGCCAGCAGCGCGACGTGCTCGACGTCTGGGACTGGCTGGGCGCCGGACGGGTCGCGGAGGAGGGGCTGACCTGGGACACCGCCCGCACCTTCTACCGCGACAGCGAGCTGTTCAGCGTCCGCCTCCCCGACCCGGGAGCCTCGCCCCTGCCGCCGTTCGTCAACATCTCCCAGTCCCGCACCGAACAGGTCCTCGACGAGCGCCTGGCCGCCGCCGGGGTGCGCACCCTGTGGAACCACCGGGTCACCGGCATCTCCCAGGACGCGCGCGGCGTCACCGTCGAGTGCCGCACGCCGGACGGCCCCGTCCGCCTGCGCGGCTCCCACGCCCTGTCCTGCCTCGGCGCCCACGGCGGGGTGGTCCGCGAGGCCCTGGGCCTGTCCTTCGACGGCACCACCTTCGACGACCGCTTCCTCATCTGCGACATCCGCGCCGACCTGGCCGGATGGGAGCGCGAACGCCGCTTCTACTTCGACCCCGAGTGGAACCCCGGCCGCCAGGTGCTCATCCACCCCTGCCCCGGCTCGGTGTACCGCATCGACTGGCAGGTGCCCTCCGACTTCGACCTCGACGCCGAGGAGGCCAGCGGCCGACTGGAGGCCCGCATCCGCCAGATCATCGGCGAGCGGCCCTACGAGATCGTCTGGCACTCGGTCTACCGGTTCCACACCCGTGTGGCCGAACGCATGCGCGCGGGCCGCGTCCTGCTGCTCGGCGACAACGCCCACCTGGTCGCCCCCTTCGGCGCACGCGGCCTCAACTCCGGGGTCCAGGACGCCGAGAACGCCGCCTGGAAGCTCGCCTACGTCCTGGCCGGATGGGCGGGCGAGGAACTCCTGGAGAGCTACCACGCCGAGCGCCACGCCGCCGCCCTGGAGAACGCCGACGTCACCAGCGCCACCATGCGCTTCCTCGTCCCCCAGGACGAGGAGGAGCACCGCACCCGCCTGGCCGTGCTCGAAGCGGCCCTCACCGAGGAGGCGGCCCGCGCCCGGGTCGACTCCGGACGCCTGGCCGAACCCTTCTGGTACACCGACTCGTCCCTGACCACCCCCTGCCCCGAACGGCCCTTCGGAGGCAGG
>NZ_QPFC01000718.1:0-2764 GCF_003427465.1 Nocardiopsis sp. TNDT3
GCACCTGGGGCACCGGCAGCTTCGGCGCCCTGTGGGTGAGCATGTCGGTCAGCATCCCGGCCTGGACCCTGGCCAGCGGCCTGATCGCGGCGGGCATGGACTGGCGCCAGGCCATGCTCGCCGTGGTCCTGGGCAACCTCGTCGTCCTGCTGCCCATGGTGCTGACCGGCCACGCGGGCGCCAGGTACGGCATCCCCTTCCCCGTGTTCGCGCGCGCCTCCTTCGGCCTGCGCGGCGCCAACCTGCCCGCGCTGCTGCGCGGCGCGGTCGCCTGCGGCTGGTACGGCATCCAGACCTGGGTCGGCGGCCAGGGGGTGTACATCCTGCTCGGGCGGCTGCTCGGCGACGGGTGGACGGGGTCGGCGGCGCTGGGCGGCCAGCCGTGGACGCTGTGGCTGTCCTTCGGCCTGTTCTGGGTCGCCCAGCTCGCGATCATCCTGTGGGGCATGGAGGGCGTGCGCCGGACCCAGGTGTGGGCCGCGCCGCTGATGATCCTCGGCGGCGTCGCGCTGCTGGCCTGGATGGCCGTGGAGGCCGGGGGCCTGGCCCCGATGCTGTCCCTGGACTCGGGCGAGCCCCTGGACTGGGGGCCCTCCTTCTGGGCGCTGTTCTTCCCGTCGCTGATGGGCGTGATCGGCTACTGGGCGACCCTGACCCTCAACATCAGCGACTTCACCCGCTTCTCGTCCTCCCAGCGCGCCCAGGTGGTGGGCCAGACGCTGGGCCTGCCCACCACGATGACGCTGTTCTCGCTGCTGGCCGTCATGGTCACGGCGGGCACCGCGGCCGTCTACGGCGAACCCCTGTGGAACCCGATCGACGTCGTGGCGCGGATGGACAGCGGGATCGGCCTGCTCTTCGCGGTCTTCGTCGTGCTGCTGGCCACGGTCTCCACCAACATCGCGGCCAATCTGGTCGGTCCGGCCTACGACCTGTCCAACCTCAGGCCCCGGCTGATCAGCTTCCGCGCCGGGGCGATCACCACCTGCGTGCTCAGCGTGCTGATCATGCCGTGGCGGCTGCTGGAGAACGAGAGCGTCTACATCTTCACCTGGCTGGGCACGGTGGGCGGCCTCCTGGGCACCGTGGCGGGCGTCCTGCTCGCCGACTACTGGCTGCTGCGCCGCACGCGGATGAACCTGCCCGCGCTGTACGAGCGCGGCTCGGAGTACTGGTACCGGCACGGGTGGAACTGGCGCGCCCTGGTGGCCTTCGGCGTCGGCTCGGTGCTGGCCGTGGGCGGTTCGCACTCCCCCGAGGGGTCGGGCCCCTTCCCGGCCGAGGGTCTGGTCCCGTTCCTGGCGCCGCTGGCGGACTACGGGTGGCTCGTGGGGCTGGCCAGCGGCCTGCTGCTGCACTGGGGCCTGGGCGTGCTCCTGCCCCACCGGGACGCGGGGGAGCGGGCCGCGAGGAGGACGGAGGGGGCCGCCGCCGGCTGAGCGGGCCCCGGGGTCAGTCCCGCCGGGTCCACTCCCCGTGGGCGGACCCGGCCGTCAGCGGGAGCCCGACGCCGAAGGCGCCCTCATCGTCGTAGAAGTGCTCTTCGCCTTCTTCGTACTCTTCGAGCTCTTCGTCCCAGTCGTGTTCCATGCCCGGCTCTGCCCTTCTTTTCGGCATCGTCTCATCGACGCTCGGCGCTTGGAGAAGGTTGTCCCGGCTGCGGGGCGCACCGGCGGTCCGGGAGCGCGGAGGACTGCCTCACTCCGCGCTCCGCGGGGTCACCTGTAGCCGTCGGGGTTGGCCGACTGCCAGCGCCAGGCGTCGGCGCAGGCCTCGGCCACCGTGTGCTCGGCCCTCCAGCCCAGTTCGCGGTTGGCCAGCCCCGGGTCGGCGAAGCAGGTGGCGATGTCGCCGTCGCGGCGCGGCCCCACCCGGAAGGGGATGGTGTGGCCGCAGGCCGCCTCGAAGGCGCGGATCGCCTCCAGGACGGAGGTGCCCCTCCCCGTCCCCAGGTTGAAGGCCCTGAGCCCCTTCTGCGAGGCCAGGTGGTCGAGCGCCGCGACGTGCCCCCGGGCCAGGTCCACCACGTGCAGGTAGTCCCGGACCCCCGTGCCGTCCGCGGTGTCGTAGTCGTCGCCGAAGACCGTCAGCTCGGGCAGCCTGCCCGCGGCGACCTTGGAGATGTAGGGGAAGAGGTTGTTGGGGATGTCGTTGGGGTCCTCCCCGATCAGGCCGCTGGAGTGTGCGCCGACCGGGTTGAAGTACCGCAGCACGGTGATCCGCCAGTCGGGCGCGCTCACCGCGAGGTCCTCCAGGATCCTCTCGCCGAACAGCTTGGTCGCGCCGTAGGGGTTGGTCACCCGCAGCGCGCTCCCCTCGGCGATCGGCACCGTGTCGGGGTCGCCGTAGACGGTGGCCGAGGAGCTGAACACCAGGTCGCGCACCCCGACGCGGTCCATCGTCTCGGCGAGCGTGAGCAGGGCGTCCAGGTTGTTGCGGTAGTACCGCAGCGGCTGGCTGACGGACTCCCCCACCGCCTTGAGCCCGGCGAAGTGCACCACGGCCTCGATGCCGTGCTCCACCAGGACGCGCTCGACGACGCCCTGCTCGGTGCAGTCGCCCCGCACGAACGGGATCCGCGCGCCGGTGATCTTCTCGACCCGGCGCACGGCCTCCTCGCTGCTGTTGACCAGGTTGTCCAGGACGACCACCTGGTGCCCGCGCGCGACCAGCTCGACCGCCGTGTGGGAACCGATGTACCCGGCTCCTCCGGTGAGCAGAATCCTCAAGGCCCTCTTCACCCTCCCTGTCGTGGGGGGGGGGG
>NZ_QPFC01000719.1:0-1681 GCF_003427465.1 Nocardiopsis sp. TNDT3
GGCCGCCACCACTCCCCGACTCCCCTCCCGAAGGTCCACCCATGCCCATCGCACTCCTAGCCCTGGCGGCCTTCATCGCCGTGATCATCGTCTGGAACGTCGTGTTCAAACGGAACATGGGCGAGGCGATGCTGCTCGGACTGGTCGTCACCGCGCTGTTCGCCGGGGCGCAGGCGCCCGCGTACCTGCTGCGGGGGCTGGTCGACGCCCTCACCCACGAGGTGCTCTACGCGGCCCTGGCCTTCGTGTTCATGGCCTACCTGATCGACGTCACGGGCCTGATCCAGCGGATCCTGGCCATCCTGAACTCCCTCTTCGGACGCGTCCGCGGCGGCCCCGCCTTCATCGACACGGCCGGTTCCGCGGTCTTCGGCGCCCTGTCCGGGTCCAACTCCGCCAACACCGCCTCCAGCGGCTCCTTCACCGGCCCCTGGATGGTGCGCACGGGGTGGTCCCCCACCCGCGCCGCCACGGTGATGGCCGGCAACGGGGGGATGGGCGCGGCCCTGCCCCCCAGCGCCTCCATGGTCATCATGATCGGCTTCGCCGGGGGCATGGTCAGCACCGGCCAGGTCTACATGGGCCTGCTCGCGGCCGGGACCTACCAGATCCTGCTCAGGTTCGCCCTGATCGCGTACTTCGTGCGCAGGGACGGCATCCCCAGGGCCGACGAGACCGACCTGCTGCCCCTGCGCGAGTCCCTGCGGCAGGGTGCGGGAGCCCTGACCATCTTCCTGGGCGCGCTCATCCCGATCGTGATCACGGCGGGGCCCCTGGCCGACTACCTGGAGAACTCCACCCCGCTCGGCGGGGCCGTGGGGGAGATTTCGCTGCTGATCTGGATCCCGATCCTGATCATCGTGTTCTCCCTCGTCGCCGGACGCGACCGCCTGCCCCGGAACCCGCGGGACTGGTCGGCCCTGCTCGACGGCGCCCTGCCCAAGTTCGCCACCATCGGGGCCCTGCTGTTCTTCGCCATCGCGGCCAGCGAGATCCTGGCCCGCCTCGGCCTCGCGGAGGACGTCAACACCCTGCTGGAGAACCTGCCGGTCAACCGCGTCCTGCTGGTGGTGGCCGTCGGACTGGTGGTCACCCTGGTCGCCGGGCCGCTCTCCTCCACGGCGACCCTCACCGCGGTCGGGCAGATCTCCTTCCTGGCACTGGTGGGCGTGGGGGTCGACCCGCTCCTGGCGGTGATCGCCATCCTGGTGTTCGCCTCCACCGAGGGGGCCTCCCCGCCCGCGTCCGGGTCGATCTTCGTGGCGGCCGGACTGACGGGCGCCCGACCCGAGAGCACCTTCCTGCCGCTGATCGTCTACTACATGATCCCGATCTTCCTGATCGGCTGCCTCATCGGTTGGGGCGTCCTACCGGTCTTCGGAGGCTGAACATGACCACCATCAGATCCCGCGCCCTCGTCGTGGTGCGCACCCTGTTCAAACTGGGCCTCGTCGCCTGCTTCCTCCTCGGCGTCCTGCTCGTCGCCGGTCAGCTGGCCGGGGTCATCGCGCGGCGGCCGGACTGGATCACGACCACCTCGGACCTGTTGTTCGTCCCCGCGGTCGCGGCCGCGGCGGCCTTCGGGGTCCTCGGGTTCCTGGCCAACTACCTCACCGAGGACGAGGGCGGGGGCGAGGACTGAGGCGCTCCGAGGGGGAGTGACCGACCCGCCGGGGGCGGT
>NZ_QPFC01000720.1:0-1057 GCF_003427465.1 Nocardiopsis sp. TNDT3
GCAGCCTCTGGAATGGGCACGAGTGCCGATCGTGACCGGTTCGCGACCGGGCATGCCAGGTGCGCCCCAGCGGCGACGGGCACGCGGCGGTCGCGATACCGCGTCGGGTCGGCCACCGGCCCTCACGAGCGGACAGGGAGCCCGAAGTGATCAAGGAACGCAGACGGCGCGAGGCGGCCAAGCGGATCAGGGACGGCGACGGCCGTCCGCTCAAACGCTTCCGCTGGTGGCAGCCGCTCTCGCGCGCCCTGTTCCACCTGCCCCTGACCGACGGAGGCGGACAGCGCGCGGTCTACTCCGTCGACGTGCCCTACTGGCAGCGGGTCATGACCGAGGACGGCAAGGGCAGGGCCCACCTCTACCTGGACGGCAGGCACCACCTGGAGTCCACGCTCCCGGCGGTCTTCCCGGTGCCGGGAGGGGTGGTCGAGGTGGAGTCGACGGCCTTCGGGCTCAAACGCTGCCACCACGTGACCGCCGGGGGCGACGAGCGCCAGCTCGTTCCGGACGAACGCTCGGCGGAGGGCCGCCGCGCCCGCCTCGACCGCGAGCGCCCGGCGTTGGGCCGCCTGGTCAGGGCGGTGTCTCTGGTCCTGCTGGTCGTGCCGATCCTTCTCGTCGTCCCCCAAGTCGTCGAGGCGGTCTCGCGGGTGCCGCCGGTGGCCGAGCGCTTCGGCGCCTTCACCTCACCCGTCGACCTGCCGCTGTGGCTCAACGTCGCGCTCGGGCTGTGCGCCTCGGCCTCCAGCGTGGAGCGGGCCACCCGGCTGCGCTGGAACGCGCTGCTGGACGGCAGCGGCTGAACGCCGACGCCGCGGGGCGCGCGTTCGCGCGGCGCGGCACCGAGTACCGCGAGCCCCGGCGGCTCACCCGACCCCATCGAACCAGCCCCATCGAACACGGAGCCAGACACATGCGAAGCCTTCGCGAGCCCTTCCGGATCATCCGCGCGAACCTCGGCGCCTACCTCGTGATGAACGCGATCGCCTACGGCGTCTTCCTCGTCGGCGTGGGGGCGGCCCTGGCCTTCCCCGAACTGAACGCCGCCCAGGTCGGC
>NZ_QPFC01000721.1:0-3000 GCF_003427465.1 Nocardiopsis sp. TNDT3
CCCCCGCTCCCCTCGCGCCCCACGTCACCGCCGCAGCACCGTCTTGTACACGCCCGCGGCGGCCTCCACCGCGTCCTCCTCGCTCGGCAGCGCCTTGGCCGCCTCGCGCGAGCGCGCCCGCAGGTCCTCGGCCAGCGCCGGGTCGTCCAGCACCCGGCCCACGGCGGCGGCGAAGGCCGCGGGATCCCCCGGCGGCACCATCAGCACCGTCCCCGAGTACAGGTCCGGGATGCCGCCGACCCGCGTGGAGACCACCGGCAGCCCCGCGCGCAACGCCTCCATGATCACCAGTGAGGGCCCCTCCCACTGGCTGGTCAGGCAGAACACGTCCGCCGCCGCCAGCAGGTCCGCCACGTCCGCGCGGTGCCCCAGCATGCGCACGTCCGCGCGCATCTCCGCGGCCGTGTCGTGCAGCTGCCCCCACAGGGGCCCGTCCCCGGCGATCGCCACCACCGGTTCGGGGCGGCGGTCGGCGATGGCAGGCGCCGCCGCCAGGAGCATGTCCAACCCCTTCTGCTCGGCCAGGCGGGCGACGGTCAGCAGCAGCGGCCGCTCCGGCAGCACCGCCAGGTCGGCCCGGGTGGCCTCGCGCCCGTTCACCGGAGCGCCGGTCTCGGGAGCGGCCACCACCGCCAGCCGCGCGTCGCGCGCCCCGACCGAGCGCAGCCTGCGCACCAGGTCGCCCGACACCCCCAGCACCACGTCCGCCCGGTGCGCCACGATCCGCTCCAGCACCGGGTAGGCCGCCGACAGCGCCCCCCGCACCAGCGGCGGCGCGTTGTGCGCGGTCACCACCAGCGGAGAGGCGCCGGCCAGCGCGCACAGGGCCCCGGCCCGCAGCCCGTGCGCGTGGACCACGTCCGCGCCCCGGGTCAGGGCGCGCAGGCGCAGCACCGCGCCGGGATCGCCCGCGGAGGGCGCCGCTCCGATGCCGACCGGGGAGAAGCGCATGCCCTCCGAGGTGAAGCCGAACTCGCGCTCGGCGGAGGCCGGGCCCAGCACCGCCACCCGGTGGCCGCGCGCGGCCAGGCCCGCGCCCAGCGAGCGCACATGGCGGCCCACCCCTCCACTGCTGGTACCGATGACCAGCGCGATCCTGGCGTTCAACGCCTCTCCCTCCTGCGTTCGAGTACGGTCCCGACCCGGTCGGCGACGGCACGCACCGCCGGACGGTCCACCACCGCCGCGACGGCCGCGTAGAGGGCCAGCGCCGCCGTCGCCGCCACCGCGGCCGCCGCCACCGTCTGCCACACGCCGTCCGCGGGCAGGGCCGCGGCCACCGCGCGCCCCGCGGTCCACCCGACCACACCGCCCAGCGCCGCGGCCAGTACCGAGCGCGCCACACCCGTCAGGGCCGCGCGCCCGTGCGTGCGCGCCACCGCTACGCACAGCAGGGCCGCGGCCAGGCTCAGGCCGACCGTGCTGGCCGCGCCCAGCCCGGCGATGGACCAGCCCTGCGGCAAGGTCCACACCAACACCACAGCACACAACATCACCACCAGCCACCCCACCACCTGGGCCGTGGCGGCCAGGCGCCCGTGGTGCGAGGCGTACAGGGCACGGCTGAGCAGGGCCACCAGCCCGAATCCCACCACCCCGGGAGCGTAGGCGAGCAGGGCGCGCTCCAGGGTCAGCGGATCGTGCTGGGCGAAGACCAGGGCCACCGGGGCCGCGGCGGCGGCCAGGGCGGTGCCCACCCCCGCGGTGACCACCACGCAGGCGCGGGCGCCGCCCGACACCAGGGAGGCGTACCCCCGCCGGTCGTGTTCGGCGTGCGCGACCGCCAGGGCGGTGAACGCGCTGGTGGCGATGGGCACCGCGATCACCCCGTAGGGCAGGGTGAACAGGGCCCAGGCGTAGGTGTGGAGCACGGCCGCGCCCGCGCCGCCGCCCCGGTTGGCCAGGGCCACGAACAGCAGCAGGCACAGCTGCATGGCCGCCAGCGGCAGCAGGGAGGCCAGCGCCAGGGAGCGCACGCGCCCGCCCACCCCGGGCGGGAAGGTCAGGCGCGGCCGGGACCGCACCCGCAGCCGCCGGGCGGGCCCCACGACCGTGAGGAAGAGCGCCGCCGCCCCGGCGGTGGTGCCCAGGGACAGGGCGAGCTCGGCCGCCAGCGGCAGGCCCGCCACGTCCTGGCGGTGGTCGGCTCCCAGCGGCACGAAGGCCACGTAGGCGGCGATGACCACAAGGCTGGACACCAGCGGGGCCAGGGCCGGGGCCAGGAAGCGGCGGTGGGACTGCAGGACGCCGTAGAGCACCGAGGCCAGACCGTAGAGGACGATCTGCGGGGCGAAGACCGCGAGCATGCGGGCGGACAGCCCGAGCAGCGCGCCCCGGTCGCAGCCCTGGCCCGCGCCCAGCATGAGCGCCATCGCCGGGACCGAGACCAGGGCGAGCAGCGCCGACAGCGGCACGGCCAGCAGCAGGACCCAGGTGATGAGCGCCGAGGCGGTGTGGCGCACCTGCTCGCGGTCGCCGCGCTCGGCGGCGGCGGCCAGCACCGGGACGACCACGGCGGTGAGCGCCCCGCCGATGACGATCTCGAACAGGACGGCGGGCAGCTGGTTGGCGGTGACGTAGGCGGTGCCCAGACAGGTGTCGCCGACGGTCTGGGAGAAGACCACGGTGCGCCCGAACCCCGCCAGCCTGGCCCCCACGGTGACCACCGCGATGAGCGCCGCCGCCGTGCCTACTCCGCGCGTCACCCCCTGGATGGTACGGGACACCGTGGCCGTCTCACTCGTGCCTGCCCCAGCGGTCGAGGCGGCGCAGGGCCGGAACGCGGTCGATGACGCGGGAGAAGCTGACGCGCTCGCTGGCCAGGGTCAGGGCGGCGACCCCCGCGAGCAGGGCCGCGCGCACGGGGCGGGGCGCCCGGGCCGCGGCGGCCGCGCCGAGGGCGGCGCCCAGGGCGTTGGCCCCGGCGTCGCCGAGCATGGAGCGCTCGGCGAGCTCGTCGGGCAGCAGCGCGGCCGAGGCGCCCACGACGGGGCCCAGCAG
>NZ_QPFC01000722.1:0-4223 GCF_003427465.1 Nocardiopsis sp. TNDT3
CGGCCGGATCCGCCGGGACGACCGTCGGCAGCGCCTCGGGAGCGCCGTCCGCGCCGACGCCGAGCCGGTCCAGGAGCGGTAGGGCGGCACTGTCGGTCCGGTCCTCGGGCGGCGGCGGACCGCCGGGCGCCAGGTCGACCGTGGCGATGGCGGCGCGCAGGCGGCGCGGGCTCTCCGCGGACAGTAACCGGTCCTGGTCGACCAGGAAGTCGCACCAGGTCAGCCAGGTGTCCCTGAGACTGTCGGGCACGCGGTCCCAGACGCGGACGGTACGGGCGATGTCGTGGACGTCGGCGGTGGACCAGTCCCCGGGGTCGGGAGCGCCGGCGTCCAGGTGGGCGGCCAGCAGGAAGAGCAGGCTGTCGGTGTTCAGGACGGGCCGGGGCTCGATGGTCCCGGCCCAGTCCAGGCACGCGTGCACGGCGGAGTAGATGCGCTCAGTCATTGACATACCACCCGAAGTGCCGTGAGCCACTGAAACGGGATCAGACTAACCGCGGGTCGCGGGCCCGCGCGGAAGAACGCCGAAATCACCCCTGTCCCCCGGCGAAGGCCGTCCGAAGCGGGGGAGGAGGCCGCCTACGCACGCCGAAGCACCGGTCCGGGGCCGCTCGCACCCGCGGGGCCGCCCCCGGCCCGGCGGAGCCTCAGGCGCTGGTCCACCGCAGGAGCCGGTGCGCCTCGGTCGGGTCCGGGCACTCCCAGCGCCGTACCAGGCGCTCCACGGCGGCGGCCGGGACCGGCGCCCGCCTGCGGTCCAGGCGGGCCCGCAGCACCCGGGGCGGGGCCTCGACCGAGACGATCTCCACGCGCGCCCGGTAGGCGGCCGCCAGATCCACGCACTGGTCGCGCAGCGACCGCGAGACGTTGGTGGCGTTCCACACGAACGACCGCCCCGCGCGCAGGTGCTCGCGGGCGCGCGCGTGCGCGGCCGCCGCCACCGGCCGCTGGTCGGCGGTCGGGCGCACGCCCAGCTCGGCGCGCAGCGCGTCCAGGCTCACCACCGGCACGCCCGGCCGCTCGCGCGCGATCCAGGTGTCCTTGCCCGCACCCGGCAGCCCCGACATGACGGTCACCGTCATCCGGGTGTCGTCGTGGGCGGCGTAGTCCGGGTCGCGGTCGGGCTTGCGGAAGAACCAGAACCGGGCGTGGTCGGAGGGGAACCCCCTCGGCCGGTCCAGGCACCGCTGCTCCCGGCAGTACTCGCCGTACAGCCCGATGTTCTCCAGGACCTCCGCGGTGTCGCCGCAGCGGCGGCCCAGGATGTCGGCGGTGGCCAGGAGCACCAGGTCGTCGTTGCGCGCCACCAGGCTCACCCGGAACGCGATGCGGCGCAGGTCCGGGCGCTCCAGCGCCCAGAACGGCACCTGGTGGTGGCGCACCAGGGCCGCCACGTGCTCGCGCCAGCGCACCGCCTCCAGCGGCGAGGCGGCGGCCCCGGGTTCGGCCGCGGCCTCCCACAGCAGCCGGCGCGCCAGGAGGTCCCCGCGCCGCGAGTGGCCGTGCGCGGTCACCCGGCCGTCCTCCTCCCGGCGGGTGCACAGCGGTTTGGCGACGTCGTGCAGCAGCACGGCGGCGAACAACCGCTCCCGCTCCGCGGCGGGGCGGGACCGCCACGCGGGCAGCTCGGCCAGCGCCTCGCACGCCATGCGGGTGTGCGTCTCCACGTCCCCCTCGGCGTGGTGCACCGGATCCTGTTCCACCCCGGCCAGGTCGCGCACCCACGGGAGGGCCTCGCGCACCCGCGCCCAGTCCAGGTCCCAGCGCGGCGGCGCCGGGCACAGCTCAGCGAACACCCGCATAGAGCACCTCCGGATCGGCCAGCCCGTTCGCTATCAGCGGCCGGTCCAGCCAGTGCGTTCCCGAGTCCAGGACGGCGGAGGTGAACCCCGGGCGCACCCACTTGTACCGGTCCACCGTGCGGCCGCTCTCCTCGACCTTGACGTAGAGCCCCTCCATGAGGTCGGAGCCGTCGCTCTCGGCCAGGGCGCGGCCGGGGTCGGCGCCCGCCGCCCCCGCCGCCTCGGCCAGGGCCCCGCGCCAGCCGGGGGTGCGGCAGGTGGAGGGGCCCACCAGGCGGGTCAGGTCCGCCAACCGCTCCAGCGGACCGGTGTGCAGCACGGGCACCGACACCACCGGGGCGCCCTCCAGCAGCTCCCGGCGGCGCGGCGTGGACAGGAACGCGTCCTCGCGGGTGTCGAGGACGTCGAACTCGCAGAAAAGGTGCGGCAGCGCGTCGTAGAACACGGTGTGCTTGGCGTACAGCCACTCCCCGTACAGCACGTACCGCTCGCCCAGGCGCGGCCGCAGCAGCGGAGCCACGGTCGCCGCCCAGGCCTTGAACGGGGCGAAGTGCCGCTCGCGGGGGCCGCCGGTGAGGTAGTGGCCCCGGCTCTGGAGGCGCAGCTCGCCGCCGGGGCCGAAGCTGATCCCGGCGTTGGCGCCGTCCAGCTTCTCCTCCACCACCAGGTGGCGTCCGGCCAGCGCGGAGAAGGGCACGGCCGCCAGGTCGTGGTCGCCCCTCTGGAGGCGGGAGCCCCGGATGTGCCGGGTCCGCGGGTACTTGCGCATGGCCACGGTTGTACCGGTTCGTCCTGCCGCGCGGCCACCGGTTTTCGCCGCGTCGGCCGCCGGGGCCGCACCATGCGTCCTGCCGCTCCGCGGCCCGGCCGCGTCAGCCGCCCCGGAGGGCCGGTCCTCCCGTGTCGGTCGCACCGTCCCACCGGTCGCCCCAGCCGCTCCGCCGCCCGGCCCGACCGAGGGCACCGGCCTCCCGGCGTTGTCGCGGCGGGCTCAGCGGTCCGCGACGCGGCGGTGCGCGCCCAGGGACGCGGCGTCGGCCGCCGCCAGGCCCTCGTACCAGCCGTCCTCGCTGGCGGGCCCGCGCACCCGCGAGTAGGTCAGCTCGCCGAAGGCCTCGGCCACGGCCGCCTCCACCTCGCGCTCGCGGGCGGCGAACACCGGAACCAGGTCCGTGCCGGTCTCGGCCGCGGCGGCCTCCTCAGCGGAGCGGGCCGACTCCACCAGCCGCTCACCCACCCGCACCGAGAACGCGGACATGAACGAGGCGCGGAAGGCCCTGCCCGCTGCCCTGCCGGACCGGTCGCGCACCGAACCGCTGGCCCGCATCGCCGTCTCGGCCTGCACCAGCAGCGACGTGAACATCAGGTCCACCGCCTCCACGTCGCCCGGGAAGCCCATCACCGTGCACAGCCCCAGTTCCCGGTCCCACACGGCCCGGCAGTGGTTGGCCTCGGCGACCTCGTGCAGCAGCACCGCCTTGTGCTCGTCGTAGGGCGCGTCCACCGGCAGCCGCCGCCCCGAGGCGGCCTCCGACGCCTGCCCGGGTTCCTCGGCCAGCAGGGCGCGGTCGATGCTGTGCCGGGCCATCAGCTCCTGCGCGCGGGCGCTCAGCGCCTCCGCCTCGCTGGGGAACTCCGTGGACTCGGCCTTGGCCAGCAGCGCGCGCACGCGGGCCAGCTTGCCCTGGTCCACCGCCTCCGGGGTCCGCGCGGAGCCCTCGGGCCGCGGACGGAACGCCCCCGGCGGCGGGCACAGCCGGTGCAGCGGCGGCAGCACGCGCAGCGCGGCCAGCAGCCGCAGCGCCGTCTCCACCGCCTCGAAGCGCAGCAGCCCGTGCCCGGCGCCCACGTGCGCCAGGTAGTCCCCGGTGCCGCCCCAGGCCGGGGCGGCGCCCAGTTCGCGCACCTGCGCGGTCCAGCGCGGGTCCACCGTGTCGGGGGAGTGGCGGTCGAGGTCGGCCGTCACCGCGTCGGCGCACACCGCCGCCGCCACCGGGTCCAGTACGCGGCCCGCCTGGCGGACCGTCTCGGCGGGCTGCCACCCGCGCGCCCACGCCGAGGCCACCCCCGCCAGGAGGGCGTCGCGGACGGCGCGCTCCGCCGCCCCGGCCCGCGCCGGGTCCTCGGCGTCGGCCAGGCGCGCGGCGGCCAGGTCCACGCCGCCGCCCTCCCGGCCGAGCACCAGCGCGTCGACCGCCTCCGAGACGACCCGCTCGGGGGAGTCCCCGGGCGCGGGACCGGCCCAGGGCTGGGCGCCCTGCCCGGCCGTGCGGCGGTCCCCGCCGCGCTGTCGCCCGCGGCCCTTCTTGCCCACGTGGTCCTCCGTTCGGCGCTGGTGTGCGACCAGCAGGCCATCCTACCCACCGGCGGGTCCGCGGCGGGCGGGCGCGAGCCCCGGGGAGAGGTGGCGGGGGACACCCC
>NZ_QPFC01000723.1:0-2843 GCF_003427465.1 Nocardiopsis sp. TNDT3
CCCCCCCCACGGCGCGTTTTCCGGCCGGTCCCCTCGGGTAGACCCCTGAGCAGCATGAAGTCCGAGCCCACGTGTCCCCGTTGCGGGCGCGCGGTCCAGCCTCCGGGGCTGTGGACCAGCGCCTGGCAGTGTGACGCCCACGGGCCGGTGGCGCCCCTCCAGGAGGTGCGCGCCCCCGGGGCGGCCGCGCTGGAGGCACTCCTGCCCCAGGCGCACGTCCCGGTCTGGATCCCCTGGCCGCTGCCCGCCAACTGGGTGGTCACCGGCTTCGCCGAGGCCGGTGACGACCGCAGCGGCGCCCTCGCCACGGCCGTGGCCCTCTCCGGGCCCGACCTGGTCGGCGGTGTCGGCGAGGTGGTCATCGTCGCCGAGGACCCGGGGATCGGGCTCGGCGCCCGCCTCGCCGGGCTGGAGGGCCCCGACCCAGGCGACGGCTTCGACGCCTCCGCCGCCGACGCCAAGGTGCGCTTCGACGGCCACGAGATCGCCCTGTGGAGCCTGGACGTGGGCCCCGACCGCGCCGTCTACACCGGCGAGGCGCTCGCCCAGTGGCTGTGGCTGGTCTTCGCCTCCGCCGACACCGGCGTGCTCATGTGCGAGATCGGTTCCCTGCGGGACCTGCGCGACATCCGTGACGGCGGGCTCTCCCTGGAACCGCCCTTCGGCGCCCCCAGCCCCTTCCTCACCCAGGCCCTGGCGCCCCGGCGGGACCCGGACTGAACCGGCAAGGGGTCTCGCCCCGGCCGAGCGCGCCGGACCGCGCCCTACGTACAATCGCCCGGTGACACGTATCGACCTGCACGCCCACAGCTCGGTCTCCGACGGAACCGACACGCCCGCCGAAGTCGTCGAGCACGCGGTCGCCGCGGGTCTCGACGTGCTCGCCCTCACCGACCACGACACGGTCGGCGGCATCGGGGAGGCGGCCCAGAACCTGCCCCCCGGATTCACCCTGGTCCCCGGGATGGAGCTCTCCTGCGCCCACGCGGGGTCCAGCGTCCACCTGGTGTGCTACCTGTTCGACCCCGACGACCCCGCGCTCGACGGTGAACTGCGCCGGGTCCGCTCCGACCGCGCCTCCCGAGCCGAGGAGATGGTCCGCAAGCTCCACGAGAACGGGGTCGGCGTCACCTGGGAGCGGGTGCTGGAGATCGCGGGCGCCGGCCGCGACGAGTACGCCGACGCCAACACGATCGGCCGCCCGCACCTGGCCCGCGCGATCGTGGAGGCGGGCGCGGCCAAGGACGTGCAGGACGCCTTCGACCGCTGGATCGGCTCCGGCGGCCCGGCCTACGTCTCGCGGTACGCGATCGACCCGGTCCGCGCGGTGGAGCTGGTCCGGGCGGCGGGCGGGGTCTGCTCGCTGGCGCACCCGGGGCGGGCGGAGGGCGCCCTCAACGGCGCGGTCCCCCTCGAACTCGTGGAGCGCATGGCCGGGGCGGGTCTGGGGGCGATCGAGGCCGACCACCCCTCGCACAACCGGCACCAGGCCCGCCACTGGCGGGGCGTGGCCGAGGAGCTGGGCGTGCTGGTCACCGGCTCCAGCGACGACCACGGAAGCCTCACCGGCCGCCGCCTGGGGTGCAGGACCACCGACCCGGAGGCGTTCGAACGGCTGGTGGCGCCCGCGACGGGCGCCCCCCTTCTGCGCGGGTGAACCGCGTGTCCTCGTCCCGGCGTCCGGTACGGTACCGACCACTGTGCGGGAGCGCGACAATGGTCGCAGCGCAACCACCCATACCCGGACGAAGTCGAGAGGTCTGAGCCGTGTTCTGGAATCGGAAGTCGAAGAAGCAGGAGGGCCAGGAGGCCACCGATTCCGCTGCGGAGGCCGCGGCGGAGCGCGAGGAGACCACCGCCGCCAGCGGGGACGTGGCCGCGGAGGACGGGGCCAAGGACCCGGCCGGGACCGCCGAGGCCTCCGCCGAGGCCGCCGACGACGGCGCCGCCGAGCCCGCCGTCGACGCCGGGGAGCTCACCGGGGCGGAGAAGGACGGGGCCGCCGAGGGCTCCGCCGCCGACGAGAAGGCGGAGGAGGCCGGGGAGGCGGACGGGTCCGAGGACTCCGACGCGGACGACGAGTCCGACGACGAGGAGGACGAGGCGCCGGTGAAGGCCGACGTCTTCGCCGACGAGGGCGAGGAGGCCGGGGTGACCGGCCCCGACGAGGACGGCATCACGCGCGTGCGCACCGCCGGGACCTTCGAGTTCGACGGCGAGGAGTACCCGGTCGTCAGCAACACCTGGATCATCGACGCCGACGACGAGGGCGTCGTCGTCATCGACCCCGGCCACGACGCCGAGGCGATCCTGGCGGCCATCGGTGAGCGCGAGGTCTACCTGGTGGCCTGCACCAACGCCTACAGCCCCCACATCGAGTCGGCCATCAAGGTCGCCGAGGAGTCCGAGGCCCCCATCGCGCTGCACCCCCGCGAGATGCGCGCCTGGCGCCGCCACCACGGCGCCGAGCACCGCCCCGAGATCGAGGTGGAGGGCCAGGGCGCCCTCGACATCGGCAAGCTGCACATCGACGTCCTGGCCCTGCCCGGCACCTCCCCCGGCACCGTCGGCTACTACGTCAGCGAACGCGGCGTCGTCTTCGGCGGCGACACCCTGCGCAAGGGCGAGCCCGGCATGGTCGGCAACACCTACATCGACTACACCACGCAGCTCGCCTCCATCGGCGAGGCGCTGCTGTCCCTGCCCCCGGACACGCGCATCCTGCCCGACCGCGGCCCGGCCACCACCGCGGCGGCCGAGGGCAAGAACTTCGACTCCTGGGTCTGAGCACGGACCTTCCGGGGCCCCGCCCCCGCACGGCCGCCGCCCGGACGGGGCGGCGG
>NZ_QPFC01000072.1:0-5646 GCF_003427465.1 Nocardiopsis sp. TNDT3
GCCCCGGGCGGATCGCCCGGGGCCCTTCGCTCGTCATCGTCCCTTCGGTTGCGCGCGGGTCAGAAGTCGAAGCCGCCGAAGTCGCCTCCGCCGAAGTCGCCGCCCCCGAAGTCCCCGCCTCCGAAGTCGCCTCCGCCGAAGTCCTCTCCGGCGCCGACCTCACCGGCGCCCATGCCCATACCCATGCCCATCATCGACCCCATCATGGAGCCCATCATCATGCCGGTGAACATGCCCATCATCATGTTCATGCCGAAGTAGCCGCTCGCGTAGGGCGAGTAGGCCGGACCGGCGTCGTAGTACGGGCGGCGCTCGCCGTCCACCTCGACCAGGCGGACGTCGGGCTGGCCGCCGGTGCGCACCGCACGCGCGCAGTCGGCGCAGGCGGTGACCTCGCGGGGCGCGCCGCCGGGCGGGGCCCAGGTCACGTCCTCCACGGACGGGCCGTGCTGCGGGTTGAAGAAGCAGGGGCCGCGCCGCTCGGGCACCGGGTCGCCGTTGAGGCGGGCCCGGGTGGCGGTCATGTAGTAACGGCCGTCCTCCAGGGCACTGGTGACCAGCCTGACCTGCTCGGGCTCGCGGATGTTGTCCAGCTGGGCCTTGGCCTGGTCGTAGGCGTCCATGGCCTGGGAGTAGTCGTTGCGGGTGGCGTCGTCGACCTTGGAGACGTCGATCTCCAGCCGGGCGACGTCCTCACCGAGGCGCACGACGTCCTCGGTGGCCATCTGCCTGATCTCCTCCAGCTGCTTGGCCTTCTCGGCCTCGCGCTTCTTGCGGCTGCGGTGGACGAACCACGCGCCCGCGGCGACGACCGCCAGCAGGAGTCCGAGGAGCACGAACCCGGAGGTGGCCCCGGCAGCCTCGGCCTCCTCGACCTGGGTGGCGGCGTCGGGGATGGCGACGAGGGTGTCGACCTGGTTGCCGCCGCCCTCCCGGACGGCGAGCTGCTGGATGGCCTCGGTGTCCTCGACGTTGGGGGACAGCACCTGGAAGGTCTGGCTGCCCGCGAACACGCCGTAGACCCCGTCCCCGACCTCGTCCATGACGGGGTTCATCAGGGCGTCGAGACCGGCCTGGGAGGAGATGCTGTCGGTGGGCAGGATCACGTAGTAGACGGGGACGTCCGCCTCGGCGGCGGTCGACTCCAGGATTCCCTGCTCGGCCTCGGGGATCGCGTCGATGCTCGGGTCGATGAAGACGTTGTCGTTCCCGAGTTCCTCGGCGATCGCCTGGGCCTCGGGCGGTTGGGGTTGGGCGTCAGCCGAGGCGGGCGCCACCGCGGCGCTCACCATCGCCGCCGCGAGTCCGGCGGTCAGCACTGTGGGTGTTACCAAGCGGCGCAACATGATCGTTCCTCTCGCCTCCCTCTCCAACCTAGACGAACGGGCGCCCCTGCGGGGTTCCCCCTGTGCCGGATCTCACCGGTAGTACACGGTCTCATCCGCCGTACACAGCCCCATCCGCCATAAAAGGTCTCACCCGTACACACAGCCTCACTCGCACACGCAGCCTCACCCGTACACACAGCCTCACCCGCACACACAGCCTCACCCGCACACACAGTCCCGCCCGCAACACACAGTCCCGCCCGCAACACGCAGCCCATCCGCCGTGCACGCTCCCACCGGCCGCTGCGGACGGGGGCGGCGGGTCAGCCCTGGCCGGAGGCTCCGGCGGGAACCTTCTTCACGCCGGGCTCGCCGACCTCGCCCTCGACGTCGTCGTGCGCCTCGTCCAGCGGCACGAAGCCGGAGGCGTCGCGCGGCGCGTGGTAGCGGGCCACGTCCAGGATGCCCTCACGCTTGGCGACGATGGCCGGGACCAGCGCCTGACCGGCCACGTTGACCGCGGTGCGGCCCATGTCCAGGATCGGGTCGACGGCCAGCAGCAGGCCCACGCCCTCCAGGGGTAGGCCCAGGGTGGACAGGGTCAGGGTCAGCATGACGGTCGCACCGGTGGTTCCGGCGGTCGCGGCCGAGCCGATCACCGACACGAACACGATCAGCAGGTAGTCGGTGAGGCCGAGGCTGATGCCGGGGAAGAACTGGGCGATGAAGATCGCCGAGATCGCCGGGTAGATCGCGGCGCAGCCGTCCATCTTGGTGGTGGCGCCGAAGGGCACGGCGAACGCGGAGTAGTAGCGCGGCACGCCCAGGTTCTGCTCGGTCACGCGCTGGGTGACGGGCATGGTGCCCATCGAGGAGCGGGACACGAAGGCCAGCTGGACCGCGGGCCACACGCCGCTGAAGTACTTCACCGGGGACAGGCCGTTGACGCGGGCGAGCACCGGGTAGACGACGAACAGCACCAGCGCCAGGCCGATGTAGATGGTCAGCGCGAACTTGCCCAGGGCGCCGATGGTGGTCCAGCCGTAGCTGTACACGGCGTTGCCGAGCAGGCCCACGGTGCCGATCGGGGCCAGGCGGATGATCCACCACAGGGCCTTGAGCACGACCTGGAGCGCGGAGTCGGTGAAGGCGATGAAGGGCTCGGCGGCCTTGCCGACCTTGATCGCGGCGATGCCCAGGACGATGGCGATGACGATCAGCTGGAGGACGTTGAAGTCCAGCGAGGCGCTGAAGCTGCCGTCGTCGGCGCCGGAGACGCTCGCGCCCAGGCCGAGGAAGTTGGCGGGGACGATGCTCTCGATGAACGCCATCCAGGAGCCGGTGCCCGAGGGCTCGGCGGCGGTGGCCGCGTCCACGCCGCTGTTGACGCCGGGCCGCACGATGAGGCCCAGGGCGATGCCGATGCCCACCGCGACCAGGGCGGTCGCGCCGAACCACAGCAGGGTCTTCCATGCCAGTCGCGCCGCGTTGGTGACGTTGCGCAGGTTGGCGATGGAGGAGATGACGGCGAGGACGATCAGCGGCGGGACGATGGTCCGCAGCAGGGTGACGAAGGTCGAGCCGACGGTGTCGAGGGTGACGGCGAGCCAGTTGGTGGCGTCACCGGTCTCGGGGTCGGGCGGGCTGAGCTGGAAGGCGACGGCGCCCAGGACGACGCCGAGGACCAGGCCCGCCAGGACCTGTGCCGCGAACGGGAAACGGAGGGCTCTGCGCTTCTTGGGCGCGTCTGTGCTCTGTGCGGACACGGGATGGGACTCCAGTGGTGGTGAAGGCAGCCGGAGGGGTACGCACGGCGGAGCGGTCGGCGCCGCCGGGGTTTCCGGCACGGGGAACGGCGGGCATCACCGAGGGGATGGTGACACGGGGAAGAAGGGTGCGCGGCGCGCTGCCCGGAAGGGCGCGCGTGGACCTAGCGACACGCCTGACAGCCGCGGCGGCACAGGTCGATGTGCCACCGTCGCGTCAGTCCCCAGATGTTCGTCACAGACAAGGACAATAACGTTCGTTCCTTATCTATTCCATACGCGGGTGTCGACAACTTCCTGTCCCTGGCGCCACAACGTCCACTCCACGGGCACTGCGGCGCGTTCCGCCCGGCGCGGATGCGTCGAGGATCACTCGTTCCGCAGGGCAGGAGTCGCAGAAGCCCGCGCGGACCGTCCCAGGGCGGCTACGCTCCGTTCCGGGATGAGCGCTCCGTGTCCTGGGAGGGCGGATGCTGTTCGACCCCGTCAACGGCGGGTACGTGAACGTCGGTGCCCATCGGGAACGTGCGCGGGTCAGGCGCCCTGCGGTCCGGACATCGACCCGACCGACATCCCGAACCGCTGACCACGTGCGAGGGGGGAGGCACCGGCAGCCGGTACCTCCCCCCTCGCCCCTCGCCTGCGCGTGGCTCACCCGCGCGTGGCGCGGACGCTAGGCGTCCTTGATCTCGCAGACCACCGCGCCGTTGCCCACGGTCTCGCCCGCGGCGATCCTCAGGCCCGTCACCGTCCCGGCCTTGTGCGCGTTGAGCGGCTGCTCCATCTTCATCGCCTCGATGACGACCACGGTGTCGCCCTCGGCGACCTGCTGGCCCTCCTCGGCCACCAGCTTGACCACGGTGCCCTGCATCGGCGAGACCAGCGAGCCGCCGCCCGCCGCCACGGTGTTCCCGCCGCCCTTGCGCGCGGTCCGCTTCCTGCGGCTCTGACCGCCACCGGCGGGGGCGGCGGCCGAGGCGCCCAGCCCGGCGGGCAGGACCACCTCCACACGCTTGCCGCCCACCTCGACGGTGACCCTCTCTCGCTCGGCCTCGACGGGCTCGCCCGGAGTGCCCGACCACGGCTCGATGGTGTTCTCGAACTCGGTCTCGATCCACCGGGTGTACACCCCGAACGGCTGCTCGGGGTCGGCCGGTGCGAAGGCCGGGTCGCTCACCACGGCCTGGTGGAACGGGATCACCGTGGGCATCCCGCCGACCGTGAACTCGGCCAGGGCCCGCCGCGAGCGCTGGAGCGCCTCCTGGCGGTTGCGGCCCGTCACCACGAGCTTGGCGACCATCGAGTCGAAGGCCTGGGGCACCGTGAAACCGGCCTCGCAGCCGGTGTCCACGCGCACGCCCGGGCCGCCGGGCAGGTTCAGCTCGGTGATGGTGCCCGGCGCGGGCATGAAGCCCCGCCCGGCGTCCTCGGCGTTGATGCGGAACTCGAAGGAGTGCCCCCGCACCTCGGGGTCGCCGTAGCCCAGCTCCTCGCCGTCGGCGATGCGGAACATCTCCCGCACCAGGTCGATCCCGGTGACCTCCTCGGTCACGGGGTGTTCGACCTGGAGACGGGTGTTGACCTCCAGGAAGGAGATGGTGCCGTCCACGCCCACCAGGAACTCGCAGGTGCCCGCGCCGGTGTACCCGGCCTCGGCGAGGATGGCCTTGGAGGAGCTGTGCAGCCGCTCCATCTGCTCCGCGGACAGGAACGGCGCGGGCGCCTCCTCCACCAGCTTCTGGTGGCGCCGCTGGAGCGAGCAGTCGCGGGTGGAGACCACCACGACGTTGCCGTGGGTGTCGGCCAGGCACTGGGTCTCCACGTGCCGGGGCCGGTCGAGGTAGCGCTCCACGAAGCACTCGCCCCGGCCGAAGGCGGTGACCGCCTCGCGCACCGCGGACTCGTAGGCGTCGGCGACCTCGTCCAGGGTGTGGGCGACCTTGAGGCCGCGCCCGCCGCCGCCGAAGGCGGCCTTGATCGCGATGGGCAGGCCGTGCTCCTCGGCGAAGGCCACGACCTCCTCGGCCGACTCCACGGGGTCGGCGGTGCCCGCCACCAGCGGGGCGCCGACCTTCTGGGCGATGTGGCGGGCCTGGACCTTGTCGCCCAGGGCGGTGATCGCCGAGGGGGGCGGACCGATCCAGGTCAGCCCGGCGTCGATGACGGCCCGGGCGAAGTCGGCGTTCTCGGCCAGGAACCCGTAGCCGGGGTGGACGGCGTCCGCCCCGGAGGCCTCGGCCACCGCCAGGAGTTTGGCGATGTCCAGGTAGGAGTCGGCCGGGGTGGCCCCGCCCAGCGCGTGGGCCTCGTCGGCGACCTTGACGTGCAGGGCGTCCAGGTCGGGCTCGGCGTAGACGGCGACGCTGGCGAGTCCGGCGTCGCGGCAGGCGCGGGCGATGCGCACGGCGATCTCGCCGCGGTTGGCGATCAGTACTTTACGCACGGTGGGAAATCCTTCCGGTCGGCGCGGGGCGGGCAGCGCGCCGTCCGCTCCATGGTGAGTCTGCGGGTGGGGACGGCGGGGTCATCGCGTGCTCAGCCGCCAGGCGCCG
>NZ_QPFC01000724.1:0-10459 GCF_003427465.1 Nocardiopsis sp. TNDT3
CCGCCCTCCCGCTCCCGCGGACCGGGGGGACGCGCGTCGCCCCCGTCGCCCTCGGAGACCGGGGCCACCGGATCCGGGGAGGGTTTCCCGCCCTTCCCGTCCTCCTCGGCGTCGGAGAGCAGGGGGTGCTCGGCCACCTCGTAGCGCCGGATGTAGGTCCCCAGGAACGCCTGCATGCTCGCGCCCATCGGCAGCGCGAGCAGCGCGCCGGGCGCCCCCAGGATGGCCACGCCCGCCAGGACCGAGCCGAACGCCACCGCCGGGTGCATGTCCAGGGTCCTGGCGGTGATGCGCGGCTGGAGCAGGTAGTTCTCGAACTGCTGGTAGACGACGATGAACACCAGCACCCACACGGCGGGCCAGATGCCCTCCATCAGCGCCACGAGCACCGGGACGACCCCGCCGATGTAGGTGCCCACGGTGGGGATGAACTGCGACAGCACGCCCACCCACAGCGCCAGGGCGAACGCGAAGGGGATGTCCAGCGCGACCAGCACCACGTAGTGCGCGCCCGAGCAGACCAGGGCCAGCAGCGCACGGGAGTAGAGGTAACCGCCCGTCTTGGTGATCGCGATCTCCCAGGCCCGCAGCACCTCGCGCTGGGTGCGCGGCGGCAGGACCGAGCAGATCACGCGGCGGAAGCGCGGGCCGTCGGCGCACAGGTAGAAGGTGAAGAGCGCGATCGTCAGCGCGTTGAACAGCAGCGCCAGGACGGTCGTCCCGGCGCCCCAGACGTTGTTGGCGATACCGGAGGCGTACTGCTCGATCAGCCCGCTGGCGCTGGAGATCTCGTTGAGCAGGGTGGTGGGGGAGTAGGAGGTGTCGAACGTGGTGTTGACCCAGGCCAGCGCGGCGCGGATCATCGCGGGGATCTCGGAGACGAAGGCCAGGATCTGGCCGACCAGCATCGACCCGAGCAGACTGAGGAACACCACGGTCAGCGCCAGTACCAGCAGCATCACCAGCCCGGTGGCGGGCCCGCGCGGCCAGCGGTGCCGGTGGAGCCAATTGACCGCCGGTTCCAGCGCCAGGGCGAGGAACAGCGAGATCAGCAGCAGCATGATGAGGCTCTGCAACCGGACGAACAGCCACAGGGTGAGGCCGAACGCGGTGACCAGCCACAGGGCCAGCAGCATGGCCCGGGGGAGCCAGCGCGGCATGCCGCCGCCGCGGTCGGGGCGCGCGGACCCGGGCGGTGTGGTGCTCGTGTGCAAGCCGGTTCTTCCTCACTGTGTGCGGCCGCGCGACGGGGCTCCCGCGGCGTGACGGGACGGTTGCGACCCCACCGGACGATAGCGCCTCCCGGCCGCCTCTCCGTCCCGTCGCCGCCGCACTGTCGGCGGGGCTTCCTACGATGCCGCCATGGACACGAGTACGGATGTGTGGGCGGGAGTCCGCGAACGGGTGCGGGAACTGGCGCGGGCGCCCGGTGCCCGGGAGGTCTTCGGTGCCGGTTCCCACCGCTTCGCACTGCTGGAACCGCTGACCCCGGAGGAACTGGCCGAGGCGGAGGGGCAGCTGGGCATCCGCCTGCCGACGGGGTACCGGGAGTTCCTGCTCAGGGTGGGCGCCGGCGGAGCGGGGCCCGCACACGGTGTCTTCCCCCTGGTCAGAGGGGTGGACGGTCGGTGGCGGTGGCACGGCGACGGCGCGGACCTGGTCGCCCCGGCGCGGCTGGCGGAGCCGTTCCCGTCCACCGGTCCCGACCCGCGGTCCCTGGCCGCCCTGCGGGCCGAGGAGCCCGTCGAGGAGGACTTCGGGGACGGTGAGGAGTTCGACCGGGTCTACGAGGCCTGGGACGCGCGCATGGCTGACCTGCTGTGGGCCGAGGAACGTACCGTCGGCGCGCTGTGCCTGTGCCACCTGGGCTGCGCGCTGCGGCAGTGGCTGGTCGTGACCGGCCCCGAGGCCGGGCGGATGTGGAGCGACGGCCGTGTCGACGACGAAGACCTCACGCCGCTCACCGGCGGGGACGGCGCGCCCCTGACCTTCACGGACTGGTACCTGGGGTGGCTGGAGGAGGCCTCCCGGGCCGTGGCGGTCCGGTCCTGACCAGGGCCCGGTGCGCCGCCCGTCCTCACGGGCGGCGCTCTCCCCGGGCGGCGCTCTCCCCGGGCGGGGCCGGGCGCCGCCGACCGCCTCAGGCGGACGGGGCCGTGCCGGAGGGCGGCGGCGTCCTGGGCATCGGCGGGGTCGGCCGGTCGCGCCGGGCGCTGTGCCCGACCGCCCGCGGTTGGCGGCCCTCGGCGGCGCAGCTCAGGATCTCCCTCGCGGCGAGCCGTCCCGCGACCTGGAAACTCCGGACGTTGGAGTCGGTCCAGTGCCACACGGCGTCGCGCAGCACCACCCGGGCCGCGAAGGCGGGGAGGCCCTCCTCCCGTTCCCGCCACGCCTCGCGCGCGCCCTCCGCGAACGCCTCGGCGAACTCCCGCGGAAGCGGTTCCCCGGTGTACCGGCAGGTGGGGGGAAGGTCGTCGACGAACGCGAAGTCCCCGGAGGCCTCCTCCGGCAGGGGCTCGGCGTCGACCCAGACCATGGCGAAGGAGCCGGGGCACGCGGACTGTTCGACGTGGCGGACGTAGACGCCGGTGACCGGTCGCGGCAGCGGGGGCGGGCGCTCGTGGTCGGTGGACACGTGTCTCTCCTGACGACGGGGATCACAGTGTCCCTCCGCGCGGCCGCTCCGCACCACCTGTTTTCCGGGCGCGTTCGGTGCGTCCCGCGCCTTCGCGGGAGGTACGGCGGGCACGCCGGTGCGCCGAGGAGTGGTGTGCGTGCCGCCCGCGCGAACGGGCGGCACGCTCACGGACCACGGAGAACCGGAGGCGGCCGCAGGCCTCAGGCCCGCGGTCCGAGCACGCGCACCACCACCTTGCCCCGGATCCCTCCGGCCTCCAGCGCCCGGTGGGCCTCGGCGATCTCGGCCAGGGGAAGGACCCTGTCCACGACGGGGCGCACGGCTCCGGACTCGGTCAGGCGGGTCAGCTCGGCGAACAGCTCGTGCCCGGGGTCGCCGCTGAACGCGCGGATCCGGCGCGGGCCGAAGACGGCCGAGGCGGCGACGTAGGAGAGCGACGCGAGCACGCGCTCGATGTCGAAGGTGATCGTGACCATGCGCCCGTTCCGGGTCAGCCGCCTGCGGTAGGCGCCCATCCCGGTCCCCACCGTGTCCAGGACGACGTCGAACGGCGGCAGGTCCTCCGGTTCGGTGCTCGCGTAGTCGAAGGCCTCGTCGGCGCCCAGCTCCCGCACGAGGTCCAGGTTCCCGGCCCCGGCCAGCGCGGTGACGTGGGCGCCGTAGGCCCGGCCGAGCTGGACGGCGACGCTGCCCACCCCGCCGCTCGCGCCCCGCACCAGCAGCCTCTCGCCCGGGGCGAGGCGGGCCTTGTCCCGCAGCGCGGTCACGGCCGTCGTGCCGACGCCGGGCAGGGCAGCGGCCTCGACCAGGTCGATCCCGGCCGGTGCCGGGGCCAGCTGCCGGGGCGCGACGGCCACGAACTCGGCCGCGCTGCCGAACGTTCTGGGCAGCGCGCCCCACACCCGGTCCCCCGGCGCGTACCCGGAGACGCCGGAACCCGTCTCGACCACCTCGCCCGCGAAGTCGATCCCGGTCCGCTTCGGAAAGCCCCTCCCGGCCAGCCCGGTCACCGGGCGCGCCCTGCCCGCACGGCCCAGCAGCTCGCCGCCGTTCACGCTGGCGGCGTGCACGCGCACCAGCACCTTCCCCGGACCGGCGCCGGGCTTGGCGACCGTGCCCTCGTACAGCACCTCCGGGCCGCCGTACCGGTCGTACAGGGCCGCGCGCATCTGACTCACTGTTCTGGTCCCCCTTGTCAGCCGCCGCACGTCGGGTCCGTGCGGGGTCCTCGTCGTGCACGCTACGGCCTAAACGGACGCCATTCTCCACTTAGGGCCGATGTGAGAGACAGTGCCGTTCGTTCGTCTCGGATCGCCCCGCCGGACCGCCGCGGTCCCCGGCGACCGGAGTCCGGTCGCGCGAACGGGGACCGTGCCGCCGAAGCCGTGCCGAAGGTGTCGGAACGGCCGGAACCTCCCGCGCGGCTCGGGCATCGAACCCCGGTGTTCAGCACAGTCCGCCACCGCCGTGGCGTCGGAAGACGAGGTGTCAGCACGTGTTCGGAATCCTGCGTCCCTGTCGGCACACGTTGTCCGACGGGCTGGCCGAGGAGTGGATGTCGCACATGTGCGGGCTGTGCCTGGCACTGCGCGACGACCACGGCCAGGCGTCCCGGATCGCCACCAACTACGACGGCCTGGTGGTGTCGGTCCTGGCCGCGGCGCAGTCCGAGGAGTGCGCGGGCACGCGCCGGGCGGGCCGCTGCCCCCTGCGCGGCATGCGCGGGGCCGAGGTCGCCGACGGCTCCGGCGCGCGCCTGGCGGCGGCGGTGTCGCTGATGCTGGCCTCGGCCAAGATCGCCGACCACATCGAGGACGGCGACGGCCCCTACGCCCGCCGCGGCGTGCGCGCGCTCGCCGGACGGGTGGCCGAGCGCTGGCGGCGCGACGCGCGCGAGGCGGGCGCCGGGCTCGGGTTCGACGGCGCGGGGCTGGTCGCGGTGGTCGACCGGCAGCGGGAGGCCGAGTCCTCGGCGGGACCGGGCACCGACGTCCTGGCGGTGACCCGGCCGACCGAGGAGGCCACCGGCGAGGCGTTCGCGCACACCGCCGTCCTGGCGGGGCGGCCCGCCAACGCCGAACCCCTGCGCGAGGCGGGACGCCTGTTCGGCCGCGTCGCCCACCTGCTGGACGCGGTGGAGGACCGTGAGGAGGACGGGCGCAAGGGTGCCTGGAACCCACTCACGGCCACCGGCACCGGGCTCGACCGGGCCCGTGAACTGTGCGACGACGCCGTCCTGGGTGTGCGGCTGGCGTTGGAGGAGGCCGGGTTCGTCGACGACCGCCTGGTCCGCGCGCTTCTGGTGGTGGAACTGCGCCGGGCCGTCGACCGCGTCTTCGCCCAGGGCGGATATCCGCACCCGGGTCAGCACCACAACCATCAGTCCCACCATCAGTCCCACCGCCAGGCCCACCACCAGAACCCCCACCAGGCCCACCACCAGCAGCCGCCCCACCAGTGGGGAGGTGACGGGCACGGGGCTCACAGCGGTCGCCACGGCGGCGGGCGCGGGGGAGGCTCCGGCGGTGAGGGTTCCGGTTCGGGCGGGGCGCGGAAGAGGAGCGGCTGCTGCGACTCCTGTTCGTGCGACACCCCCGAACTCCGGCACCCGCCCAAGCAGCGGGGCGTCCTGGCGGGTTGCGCGGTGGCGCTGTTCATGTGCGGAACATGCCAATTCTGCTGTCGCGATCCCCACCCCGGGCCGTGGTCGGGCAAACCGCGGAACTCCTGGTGTGAAGCCTGCGAGTGCTGCAACTGCTGTAATTGCTGTGAGTGCTGCAACTGTTGCGACTGACGCTCAGGCCGTCCGGGACGGGGAACCGGGGGTGACTCCTCCGGTCAGGCGCGGCACCGGACGGGGACGGCGAGCCGGGGACGGTCTCCGCAGGGAGGCGGGCCGCAGGGCGCGGGGACGGCCCTCCCCGGAGGCGCGTTCACCACACGGGTGCGGCGGCTCCGGGAGGGTCTCCTCGGGACGCGCGTCACCGGACGAGGGGGCGGACCTGCCGCCCCTTCAGTCCTCCCAGTCGTTCCACTCCTCCAGCTCCTCCCGCTGGGCCCGCTCCCACCGCTCCAGGGCCTCCCGTTCCCGGGTGAGGCGCTTCTGCACCGTGGCGATCTCGGGGCCGAGGATCGTGTTCCTGAAACCCCAGTGGATCTCCTCGGCGGTCAGCAGCTCGATGCTGTCCGCCGCCCAGCGGCGGCCGGGGACGGCGCCGGGGTTGCAGCGCAGGGTCCAGCCGGGGTTTGTCCGCTGGAACTCCTGGAGCACGGCGTCGAAGGTGCGGGGTTCGGTGTGTTCGGGCATGGCCTCACCTGGGGGCGATCCGGGAACCGTGCTGCGGAAGCGGGTCGTGCGGCTGGCACCCAGCACACTAGACCCGCGCCGCCTCCCCGTCAGGTGTTTCGCGGAATCCGTTCGCGGGTGTGGAGGACCCTCGGGGGGTTCCCGTTTCGGCCGCGCCGGTCAGCGCAGGTACGAGGCGCCGTTGACGTCCAGGACGGCGCCGGAGGACCACACCGCCTCGGGCGAGGCCAGGTAGCGCACGGCCGCGGCGACCTCCTCGGGGGAGGCCACGCGCCCGAAGGGGCTGTCGGCGCGCACCCGGTCGGTGAGGCGGTCGGCCACGCGTTCGGTCTCCACGAACCCGGGCGCCACGGAGGCCACGGTGATGCCGTGCGGGGCCAGGGCGACGGCCAGCGACTGGCCCAGGGAGTGCAGCGCGGCCTTGCTCGCGCCGTAGGCCGGGTGGTCGGGCTCGCCCCGGTAGGCGCCCCGCGATCCGACGTTGACGATGCGGCCGCGCACCCCGTGGTCGATCATGTGCCGTGCGGCCAGGTAGCTGGTGTTGGCGGCGCCGAGCACGTTCACGTCCAGGGTGGTCCGCCAGGCCCGCTGCCACTGCTCGTAGGAGGTCGTGGCCAGGGGGTGGGCGGTGTTGACCGCGGCGTTGTTGACCAGGACGTCGAGCCCGCCCAGGCGGGCGACCGCCCGCCCGACCAGGTCGGCGGCCGCGTCGGGGTCGGCGATGTCGGCCCGGAGGAGGACGTGCCCCTCGCCGGGGAGCCCGGCCAGGGTGGCCTCGGCCTCGGCGCGGCGGGTCGCGTAGTGCACGGCGACCCGGTCGCCCAGCTCCGCGAACGCGGTGGCCACGGCCCGGCCGATGCCCCGGGCGGCACCGGTGACCAGGACGGCGCGGCCCGCCCGGCTCCGGCGGGGGTCGTGGCGGCCGGGCTGGGAGAGGTCATCCGATGGCATGCGGGGCACTCTAGCCCCTCGCCCGGCCGTGCGCGGATTCCGGCGCCGCGAAGTCCACGGCCCTTGCCGGACTCGACCCCCGCGCGCCGGTCACGCGTCCTGTCACCGGGGGTTCGGGGACACCTGGACCATTCAGGGGCGGTTCCGGTGGAGGCCGGTGAAGGTCGGGAACCGGGGGCCGAGCGTCGCTTGGGCCGGCTGCGAACGGATATGGCGGCGCGTAGCAGCTTCCTATGCGGCGGATCGGCCTGGAAGAATCTGGGGCATGTCTGAGGCGGAAGCGGTTCTGATCGCCGCGGTCA
Organism: Nocardiopsis sp. TNDT3; assembly: GCF_003427465.1. Lineage (NCBI taxonomy): Bacteria > Bacillati > Actinomycetota > Actinomycetes > Streptosporangiales > Nocardiopsidaceae > Nocardiopsis > Nocardiopsis sp. TNDT3. The sequence goes on from NZ_QPFC01000724.1 coordinate 7,199, forward strand.
TCGCGGCCGTGGCCTCGGTATTCGTGGCCTTGTCGGCGCGCAAAGCCCAGCGGGATCAGGTTCTTCGGGAGTCGCGCCGAGATTTGTTCACAAGCTTCGTGCTGGCGGCCAAGGAGTGTCAGAGGATTCAAGAGGGCGTTTACACGGACAGCCGGTACCGGGAAGAGCGTGACGCTATCGAGAAACTGGAGGACCTGTATTCTCGTATGGCGATCGAGGCCCCGGGAAGCGAGGAAATCCTGCTCATGGCAAGATGCCTCATCGAACACTTTGAAGAAATCAGCTCAGTCGCGATGCGTTACGAAAGAGAGCGCGACCCCGTATGGCGGACGCGGCTGCGCGATGAGGCTCGCGACCTGAGGGAAACCATGGGTCAGATGCAACGGGCAGTGCATAAAGAACTGCATCGCAAGGGGTAGTCCGGCCTCGGTCTTCACCGGGTCGACGGGAAGGGCGTCAACGCTGCCGCCCGGCCGCCCGCCACGCCGTCGGGGCCGCCGCCCCTGGCTCCCCGCCGCCGTATCTCAGACGCCGAGCAGACTGCCCAGCCACTCCTGGGGAGCCGCACGGTAGATCCTCTCGGAGTGCTCCCGCCGGTCGGCCCCGGCCGGGATCGGGAACACCATGAACAGGGAGCCCTGGTCGACGATGACCTGTGCGTTCCTGATCGTCGGATGGGGGAAGCGCGTGTCGGAGGGGTGCCCGAACACCGCCGAGCCGTGGTGGGCCCACGACAGCGCTTCATCGTAGGACGGATATGTGGTCTGGAAGCCGCGCCACCTCAGCGCCCCGGCATGGCGGTCCTCCCCCTCCACGATAGCCCTGACCTCCAGAATCCCCCAGACCTCGCGCTTCTCACCGCTCACAGTCCGGACCCCCTTTCCCCGCGCACCGGATGAGCCGGACGAGAACGTGACCGCCTCGGAGCTCTTTCTGCTAGTGACCGCAAAAGCTGTCGTACCAAGACCTTGACGCTGTTCTACTGTGCCGCGCTGTTCCTGTCACGCCTGACCCTGAACCGCACCGTGGCCGCTTCCGGACACCTGGGCCGCTTCCCTCCTGCGCGGGGAAACGCCGCGACATGATGTATCGGCGAGTGCGAGGAGGGGATCAGTGCCACCGGAGATCATGGCGGCGCACCGCGTGCTGTTGGACTGCCTGTTCCGCGGCGGGCGCATCGAGGACCACCGGGCGGACATGGAGATCGCGGGCGCGGCCTTTATGGGTGTTCTGTCCGCTTTCTTTAGGAATGTTATGGAGTATGCGTTCAGCGGCCATGAGCCGGGCATCCAGGTCCGCGAATACCTGGAGGACCTCAAACGCTGCTACCCCTACGCCCTGGACTCGCTGGAACCGGTCCGCACGGCGGTTTTCGTCCTGGAGCAGATCGGGCCCGAAGCGCCGCCCCCGGGGCAGTCCTACCTGTTGACGGGGCCGAACCTGGTCGGCGACATGGCCACGCTCGCCCTGTACACCGCGAAGCAGGAGGGGCTGTCGGAGGAGCAGTTGGAGATGTACCTCTTCGGCGCCACCGCACGCTACATGCAGGGGATGTGACGGGGCTGGTCGCGTCGTCCTCGGCCCCCCGGCAGTGGTGGCGCCCGGGTTCCTCGGGCGCCGCCGGTGCCCGAGGAGCCCGTCGGCGGTCACGGGCGCGGTTCCCCGTCGCCGCAGCGCCGGTGCTGGGGGCGCAGCAGGCGCAGGACCTGACGGGCGCGGCGCCGGCGGCGGGTGTCGCGGGACCACACCGCCGGTACGACGACCAGGACCACGAGCAGCAGGAGCGGCCAGCTGTCGGCCGTCCCCAGGAGTGCGACCGTCAGGTCCACGACGGCCGTGTCGGAAACGGAGAGCAGGGGCATCGGGTTCCTCCACCGGGGGGTGAGCGAATCGGGATGCGATCAGCTTGAACCGGGCCCGGGGCGGTATTGACAAGGCAGTACACGAGCGGCCAAGAGCTGACAATCATTGACAGCGGAAGACGCCGTAAGGCCTCTGGTGGCAGGATGTCTGGCAGTTTCTGTCATGGACCGCACCGATCCGGAAGGACTGGCGTGCCCCGGCCCTGGAAGCGTCCCGATCTGCCCCCGGGTGGGCTCGACGAGCTCAACCGCGCGCTGCATGAGTTGCACCACCGGGCCGGCTGGCCCTCCTCCCGACAGATCCAGCGCGCCCTGGACGCCAAGGGGGTGCCCATGTCCCACACCAAGGTTCACGACACCCTCACCAAGCCGGACCTGCCGCCCAAGGGCGCGGTCGAGATGATCACCGAGGTCCTGGCGGAGGCGGTCCGCGGCGCCGACGCCGACACCGAGGTCGAGCGCCTCCTGGACCTGTGGCAGGACGCCTCCGACGGCACCCTGTCCTCTTCTTCCGCGGCGCACGGCGAACCCCGGGCCGAAGCACCGCCCCCGGCGCTCCGGCCTCCGACCGGCGGCGGACAGGGCGGGGACGAGCAGGCCTACGAGTGGGGAGACGTGCCGCGGGAGTGGAGGGACAGGGCCGAGGCCGGTGAACCCGACGCCATGATCAGCATCGGCCTCAGGTTCGGGGTCTGGGGCGAGAAGGACAAGGCGGAAACCTGGTACCGCCGTGCCGTCGAGGCGGGCAGTACCCGGGCCATGGACAACCTCGGGAGCCTGTTGGAGGACCGGGGCGACTTGGGGGAGGCCGAGGAGTGGTTCCGCCGCGCCGCCGAGGACGGTCACACCGATGCCATGGACAACCTCGGGAGCCTGCTGGAGGACCGGGGCGAGCTGGACGAGGCCGAGGGGTGGTTCCGCCGCGCGGTCGAGGACGGTCACACCGATGCCATGAACAACCTCGGTGTCCTGCTGCGGGGACAGGGTGAGCTGGACGAGGCCGAGGGGTGGTTCCGCCGTGCCGCCGAGGACGGACACCTCCAGGCCATGAACGACCTCGGCGTCCTGTTGCGGGGACGGGGGCGGCTCGACGAAGCCGAATCCTGGTTCCGCAACGCCGCCGGCAAGAACGGCAACGCGCACGCCATGTACAACCTCGGGTCCCTGTTGGAGGACCGGGGCGAGCTCGGCGGGGCCGATGTGTGGTACCGGCGCGCCGCCAAGAACGGCAACACCCAGGCCATGTACAACCTCGCGTTTCTGCTTCACCGAGAGGGGGACAAGGACGAGGCCGAGACCTGGTACCGCCGTGCCGCTGAGTTCGGCCACACCGCCGCCATGTACAACCTCGGCGTGCTGCTCCAGGGGCGGGGCAGGCCCGGGGAGGCCCAGGGGTGGT
>NZ_QPFC01000725.1:0-8111 GCF_003427465.1 Nocardiopsis sp. TNDT3
GGGGGGGGGGGGGGGCCGCCGTCGTCTCCGGGGTCAGATCCCCAGACCGCTCGGGCCGGTCCGGTCGCGCAGTGCCACGAGGTCCTCGGCCTCCACCTCGATCTCCCCGTCCACCTCCGCCGGGGGCAGGCCCTGGCAGGTGAGGTCCTCGGGCCGGGCCCCGTCCACCAGGTAGGCGTCCACCGCGTCGGCCACGCAGTCCAGGCCGCCGGGGAGGTAGAAGCCGTGCCCGCCGTCACCGGCGACGGTGATCAGGGAGCTGTCCAGCCGGTCGGCCATGGCCGGGCCGCCCTCGTAGGCGGTGTTGGCGTCGAACTCACCGGCGATGACCAGTGCCTCGGGGTAGCCCTCCCGCTCCAGCTCGACCGGGGGCTCGGGCCGGTCGAGGCCGTTGAAGGTGCACGGGTGGGGAACCGCCCAGTAGGCGCCGCTGCCGTAGGGGTGCTCCTCCCGGTACTCCCGGGCGTCCGCGTGGTAGGTGCTGATCCGCTCGGGCCACTCGGCCTCGCACAGCACCGCCGTCTGCAGGTCGATGGTGGCCGTGCCGTACTCCTCCTCGGCCAGAGCGCCCGCCTGGGCGGCGATGGGCTGGGGCAGGGGCTGATCGTGCACGATGTACCCCAGGATCTCCGAGACCACGTCCCACCGGTCCTGGAAGCGCGAGTACATGCCCACCTCCATGTGGAACAGGTGGTTGTCGTAGAGCACGCCGGGCGCGACCTCGAGCGGTTCCTCCCGCAGCCGCTCGGCGGTCGCCTCGAAGGTCGCGTAGACCTCCTCCCGGGTCGAACCGAAGCCGAAGACGTCGTCGTACCCCGCCACCCACGCCGTGTAGCGGTCCATGTTCTCGCTGTAGGCCGGCGCCTGCATCATGAAGACGTCGCGCCAGACGCCGTCGGGGTGCACCGACGAGTCCAGCACGCTGCGGTCCAGCCGCTCGGGGAACAGGCTCCCGTAGACCGCGCCCAGGTAGGTGCCGTAGGAGTAGCCCAGGTAGTTGGTCTTCTCCTCACCCAGGGCGGCCCGGATGACGTCCATGTCGCGGGCGGTGTTGGCGGTGGTCATGTGCGGGCGGACGTCGCCCTCGGCCTGCTCGCAGGCGCGCTGGTAGCGGATCGCGGACCGGGTGGCCTCGGAGATCTCCTCGTCCGTGGGACTCGGGTACACGGGCGGCGGCTCCGAGTCGCAGTCCAGCCTGGGAGAGGACCCGCCGGTGCCGCGGGGGTCCATGCCGATGACGTCGTACACCTCGGCGACCCGCAGGCCGCCGACGAGTCCGGTGCCCGTCTGCGGGTCCAGCGGCAGGGGCATGCTCCGCCCGTGCCCGCCCGGACCCCCGGGGTTGGTGAGCAGGATGCCGCGCCGCTGTTCGGGGTCGGCGGCACGGGCCCGGCTGATGGCCACGGTGACGCGCTCGCCTCCGGGGTCGGAGTAGTCGAGCGGGACCACGACGTCGGCGCACTCCAGTCCCTGGAGCACCTCCTCGGTACAGGGAGCCCAGGCCAGTTCCTGGTCGTGGAACTCGGCGAGCGCGGTGTCGTCGGCGGGGGAGTCCAGGGGATCGGCCGCGGCGGGGGAGGCCGCTGCGAGGGATGCGGCCAGGGCCGTCACCAGGACGGTCGAGGCCAGTGTGGTTGCGCGTGCTGTGCGCACGGGGGTCGCCTCCGCGTCTTCGGTCCGTTCGGGGGAACGGGATCGTGTACTTCGGAGACGTAACCGTACGAACCGCCCGTGTGATGACAACACCCACAAATGTCATGAGTGTGCTCATGTGGCCGGGTTCGGCCAATCGACGCGGCAACCATATGTGACGGTTTATCGATTTTTGTTCGTTTCGTGATGTCGATCGTGTCGCTCGGAAGACGCCGTTTGGTCACGAAGGTGGTCTGGACCACACGGATCGGGTTACCGTGAACCCTCTATTAGGAAACTTTCCTAATAGAAACGGAGTCCCTGCGCCCCCGAAGGAGCCCCGTGGCCACCGAAATCGCGGCCTCCCCGCCACCGCCGCGCGCCGGAAGCGGCGCGTCGGCCCGCACCGACGAGCCCGCGCCCCCGCTGAGGCGGATCTGGCGCCACTACGCCGCCGTCAAGGTCCGCAAGGCCGTCGTCGTGGTGTTCGTCGTCGCCAACGTGACCTTCTTCCTCGGCCGCGCCATGCCCGGCGACCCGATCGACGTGATGGCCGGACGCCTCACGCAGGGCGGCATGTCGATGGAGGAGGCCCGGGTCATCGCCATGAACTCGCTGGCCTACGACCCCGACGCCCCCCTGTACCAGCAGTGGTGGGACTTCCTGGTCGGCCTGGTCACCTTCGACCTGGGCATGACCATCAACCGGCCGGGCCAGAGCGTCATGGAGGCCATCGGCGCCTACCTGCCCTGGACCCTGTTCAGCATCGGCGTCGGCACCGTCATCGCCGTCGTCCTCGGCCTGGCCCTGGGCATGGTGATGGCCTACTGGCGCAACCGCCTCCTGGACCACGTGCTCAGCGTCCTCGCCTCGGTCCTGGGCGCCGTCCCCAACTACCTCATCGCGATGGCCCTGGTCTTCGGCGGAGGCATGTACCTGGGGTGGTTCGACCCCATCGACCTGCGCGGCACGATCAGCCCCGGCGTCCAGGCGGGGTTCAACGCGGAGTTCCTCGGCGACGCCCTGTACCACGCGGCCCTGCCGATCGTCACCTACGTGCTCGCCATCATCGGCACCTGGATGCTCATCATGAAGGCCTCCACCACGGAGGTGCTCGGCGAGGACTACGTGACCGTCGCACGCGCCCGGGGGCTGCGCGACCAGCGCATCGCCGTCTCCTACGTCGGGCGCAACGCGGTCCTGCCGCTGGTCGCCCAGATCGCCATCTCCTTCGGCACCCTCGTCGGCGGCGCGATCTTCGTCGAACAGGTCCTGGTCTACAAGGGCGTCGGCGGCCTGCTCCTGGACGCCGTCAACTACCGCGACTACCCGCTCCTACAGGGGCTGCTCATCATCATCACGTCCTGCGTGGTGGTCGCCAACCTCGTCGCCGACCTCCTCTACAGCCGCCTCGACCCGCGCATCCGAACGTAGGAGCCCACCGGACATGGCCGTCACCACCACCGCAGCCCCCGGGGTCTGGGGAACGATCTGGCAGGGCCTCACCCGCAGCACCAGCGGGTTCGTCGGACTCTGCCTGGTCCTGAGCGTCCTGCTCTTCTCCTTCGTCGGGCCGCTGCTCATCGACCACCACAACCCCACGGACGTCACCGCGATCTGGGGACCGATCACCGCCGAGCACTGGCTCGGCACCAACCACCAGGGCAAGGACACCTTCACCCAGCTCGTGCTGGGCGGACGCGAACCCATCTGGGTCGGCTTCGTCGCCGCCGTGATCACCGTGGCGATCGCGGTCGTCCTCGGCGGCGTCGCCGGCTACGTGCGTGGCCGGATCGACCACTTCCTGCTCCAGCTCACCGACATCACGATGACCATCCCGTTCATCGTGCTGATGCTGGTCATCGCGTCGTTCTTCCGCACCTCCTCGCCGCTGGTGGTCTCCTTCATCATCGGCCTGGTCACCTGGCCCTACCTCATGCGCTCCATCCGAGCCCAGGTGCTCACCCTCAGGGAGCGCGAGTTCGTCGAGGCCGCCCGGCTCCAGGACCTGGGCACCGCGCGCATCCTCTTCGTCGAGGTGCTGCCCAACATGGCGGGCTACATCTTCATCAACTTCATCATCGCCATCACCAACGCGATCTACGCCGTGGTCGGCATGTACCTGCTCGGCCTGCTGCCCAGCACCGCCGACAACTGGGGCCTGATGATCCAGCAGGCCTGGAACAACAACGCCTTCCTGCTGCCCCAGGCCGCGCCCTTCCTCATCGCCCCGATGGTGATGATCATGCTCTTCCAGATCGGACTGGTCACCATGACCCGGTCCCTGGAGCAGGCCCTCAACCCACGACTCCGGGACAGGTGAGCCATGACCGACCACACCGCCGCCCCGCCGTCCGCCGAGGGCCCCCTCCTGTCGGTGAGGGGGGTCGACGTGGGCTACCGCACCGGCCGCAGGAAACAGGTCACCGCGGTACGCGACGTCTCCTTCGACCTCCACCCCGGCCAGTCCATGGCCCTGGTGGGGGAGTCCGGCTGCGGCAAGACCACCCTGGGCCTGGGCCTGCTCCGGCTGCTCCCGCGCACCGGCGTCCTCTCCGCGGGCGAGGTCCTCTTCCGCCGCAAGGACGGCCGCCTCGTCGACGTGCGCACCCTCGCCCGCGAGGACCTGCGCCGTTTCCGCTGGAACGAGGCGGCCATGGTCTTCCAGGGCGCCATGAACGCCTTCAACCCCGTGCTGCGGGTGCGCGACCACTTCCTCGACACCTTCCGCGCCCACGACCGGGGCCGCCGCACGCGCGCCGAGGTCCTCGAACGCTCCGCCGAGCTGCTGAGCATGGTCCGGCTCGACCCCGCCCGGGTGCTGGACAGCTTCCCCCACGAACTCTCCGGCGGCATGCGCCAGCGCACCCTCATCGCGCTCGCCCTGGCACTGGAGCCGCAGCTGCTCATCCTGGACGAGCCCACCACCGCCCTGGACATCCTCACCCAGCGCTCCATCGTCGAGCGCCTCGCGGAGCTGCGCGAGGAACTGCGCTTCTCGATGGTCTTCATCACCCACGACCTGGGCCTGGCCGCCGAACTCGCCGACCGCGTCGGCACCATGTACGCGGGACGGCTGATCGAGACCGGCACCACCCGCGACATCTTCCACCGCGCCCGGCACCCCTACACCTCGGCGCTGATCAACTCGGTGCCCCCGGTCACCGGCGACCTCAGGGTTCCCGAGTCGCTGCCCGGAGGCCCGCCCAGCCTCTCCGCGCTGCCCCCCGGCTGCTCCTTCGCGCCGCGCTGCAAGCACGCCGTCGAGCGGTGCGCGTCCACCCGGCCCGTGCTCGACGTGCTCACGCACCGCCCCGACGGGCTGAGCCACGCCGCGGCCTGCCTGCGTTCGAACGAACTCTCCACCGAGGGGGCCACCCGTGACTGACCGGACCGTTTCAGCGGACCCGCGGCCCGAGCCCGGTGCCGCACCCGCCGGCGACGCAGGGGACGCCCCGCCGCCGGTGCTCAGCCTGCGCGGCGCGCACCAGGTCTTCTCCACCCCGCGCGGCGACGTGCCCGCCGTGGCGGGGGTCGACCTGGACGTGCGCCCCGGACGGGTGCTGTGCCTGGTCGGGGAGTCCGGCTGCGGCAAGACCACCAGCGCCCGCATGGCCGCGGGCCTGGCCGACCCGGTCCGGGGCTCCGTGCTCTTCCGGGGCAGGGACGTCGCGGAAATGGACCGGAGCGAGCGGAGACGCTTCCGCCGCTCGGTCCAGTTCATCCACCAGGACCCCTACGCCTCGCTCAACCCCGTGCGCACCGTCTACTCGACCGTCTCCGCGGGGCTGCGCCGCCACGGCCTGGTCAAGGACAGGCACGAGGCCCGCCGGGCCACCGCCGAACTCCTGCGGCGGGTCGACCTCACCCCGGCCGAGGAGTACCTCGACAAGTACCCGCACCAGATGTCCGGCGGCCAGCGCCAGCGCGTGGCCGTGGCCCGCGCCCTGGCGATGGAACCCGAGGTGATCATCGCCGACGAGTCCACCTCGATGCTCGACGTGTCCATCCGGGTCAGCCTGCTCAACACCCTCGGCGCGCTGCGCGACGACCTCGGCGTGGGCTTCCTGTTCATCACGCACGACCTGGCCGTGGCCAAGTACTTCGCCTGGGAGGGCGAGATCGCCGTCATGTACCTGGGCAGGATCGTCGAGCACGGTCCCACCCCGCGCGTGGTCAACGATCCCCAGCACCCCTACACCAAGGCGCTCATCGACGCCGTCTGCGAACCGGACCCCGACCTGGCGCACGGCCGGGAACGGATCAGGCTGCGCAGCTCCGAGATCCCCGACCTGACGGACCTGCCGTCCGGGTGCGACTTCCACCCGCGCTGCCCCCTCTACGAGGAGGGCCGCTGCGACACCGTCCGGCCGCCGCTGGCCCCCGCGCACGACCGGCTGCTCGCCTGCCACGTCGTCGGCCGGGGCTGAGTCCGTGCTCGCCGTCGTCGGCCGCTTCGGACTCCTCGCCGGAGCCTTCCTCGCCCTGACCAGCGCACTCATGCTCGTCCTCACACCCCCCGGCACAGCCGAGTTCGTCATCAGCGCCCTCACCGTCGTGATCGGCCTGGTCGTGCTCTCCCTCGGTCTGCTCGCCGTCCTACTCGGAAGGAATCGCCAATGACCCCTCCCACCCCCCACCCCCTGATGCGGGACCTGAGCCGCAGGCGCCTGCTCCGGACGATCGGCCTCGGCGCGGCGGGCGTCGCCGGCGCCGGAGTGCTGTCCTCCTGCGCGGGCGGCGACAACGCCGAGAGCGGCGCCACGCAGTTCACCGGCGTCTTCGACTTCGACCTGGCCGCCCAGACGCGCAACGTCGCCGTGGAGGACGGCGCGCTGCTGATGAACTCCGTGTACGCCGACCTCTTCCTGCCCGCGGGCGCGTTCTACAACTGGGAGACCCACGAGTGGGACTACCTGCTCCTGGAGAACAGCGCCTGGGAGGGCGACGACCTCGTCGTGACCCTGCGCCCGGGCCTGAAGTGGAGCGACGGCACCGACCTGACCGCCGAGGACCTGCACCAGAACTACGCCATCCGGGTCCTGGAGGCGCCCGCGTGGTCGGTGGGCTTCCCGCAGATCACCGAGTTGGAGCGGCTGGACGACCTCAGCGTCCGCGCGCGCTTCGACAACCCCTTCCCCGGCATCGAGCTCCAGGTCGTCAAGCACCGGATCTTCTCCAAGTCGACCTACGGCGACTTCGGGGAGCGCGCGATCACGATGGTGGCCGACGGCGTCCGCCAGGGCGACGACGAGCACACCGAGTTCAACGCCGAGTTCATCGAGTTCAACCCCGAGGAGATCATCACCAGCGGGCCCTACACCTTCGACCGGGCCCAGATGTCCGACGCGCGGATCACCCTGGTGCGCGAGAGCACCGGCTACCGGGGCGAGGAGGTGAACTTCGAGGAGGTGGTCGTCCACAAGGGTGACAACCGCCAGGCCTCCCTGCTCATCCAGCAGGGCGAGGTCGACTACTCGACCCTGGCCACCTCCGCCGCCGACCAGCAGGCGTTCCGCGGCGTCGAGGGGTTCCGGTGGATCGAGCACCCCGGCTACGACGGCTGCGGACTGATGTTCAACTACGCGGCCAAGCCCGAGCTCAAGGACGTTCGGGTGCGCAAGGCGCTCAAGCACCTGCTCGACAGCGACCAGATCGGCCAGGTGGCCCGGGGCGAGGCCTACGACCGGGTGCGGTACTACTCCGGGCTGGTCGACCTCCAGACCGAGCAGATCTTCACCCCCGAGGAGCTCGCGGAGTTCGCCGCCTACGACCACGACCCGGACCGGGCCACCGAACTGCTGGAGGAGGCGGGCTGGACCAAGGAGGGCGGGGTCTGGCACACCGCCGAGGGCCAGGAGGCCAGCTACGAGATCATCGGCGTCGCGGGCTGGGGCGACTTCGAGCTGACCGCCACCCAGGTGGAGGAGGCCTGGAACGCCTTCGGGATCAAGACGACCGCGCGCAACGTGCCCGCGGACAACCCGTGGGGCATCTGGGCCGCAGGTGACTTCGAGGTGGCCGTGCGCCACTGGGGCAACCCGGAGATCCCGCAGTACTGGGGCGCCTTCCAGATGAACTTCCTGGTGGAGAACGCCCGCACCGGCGAGACCCCGGGGCAGGACTTCGACCTGAAGGTGGACAGCCCCAGCCGGGGCGAGGTGGACCTGGAGGCGCTGGTCGAGGTCGCCAAGACCGCGCAGACCGAGGAGGAGCAGACCGAGGCCCTCAAAACGATGGCGATCGTCTTCAACGAGCTGCTGCCGCGCATCCCGATCTGGACCTACAAGTACCTGGCCCCGGCCCTGGAGGGCGCGCGGGTGGAGTCCTTCCCCGAGGACCACCCCGCCGCCCAGAACCAGATCTACCGGGACAACCACATCATCCTGTCGCTGATGCAGGGCGGCCTGGAGGCTGCCGGGTAGGGGCCGACGGGACCGGGGGACCGGACCGCACCCGGGGGCGGGGCCGCACGGCCC